>CANFYD010000241.1 GCA_947450745.1 Burkholderiales bacterium | reverse complement strand
GCTTCACGATGCTGGCGGCCGACCTGGCCCCGAACGCCTCGCTGGACGACTTGCGTCGCGAGATGCTGGCCGTCATCGAAGGTCTGGCGGCCCAGCCGATCACCGCCGACGAACTGAAGCGCGCGCAGCAGCGCTGGCTGAACCGCTGGGAGCAGCAGTTTGCCGACCCGGAACAGGTCGGCATCGCGCTGTCCGAAACGGTCAGCCAGGGCGACTGGCGGGTCTTTTTCCAGCTGCGTGACCGCATCAAATCGCTGAAGCTGGAAGACCTGCAGCGGGTCGCCAACGAGCGCCTGATCGCCTCCAACCGCACGCTGACGCAATACATTCCGACCGACAAGCCGCTGCGCGCACCGACACCGGCGCGGGTCGATGTGGCGGCACAGTTGCAGAGCTTTGTGCCGGCCGCCGCCGCCGCACAAGTGGCCGCTTTTGAAGCCACGCCCGCCAACATCGACCGCCTGACCCAGACCAGCCAGCTTGCCAACGGCATGCAGCTGGCCTTGCTGCCCAAGCCGAGCCGGGGCGAAGCGGTGCAGAGCTTCATCACCTTGCGCTGGGGCGACGCGCCCAGCCTGCGCGGCCAAGTGGCGGTGGGCCAAATGGTGGCGGCCTTGCTGGACAAGGGTACGGCCACGCTGGACCGCCAGCAGTTGCGTGACCGGCTTGACGCGCTGAAGGTGGAGCTGCAAGTGATCGGCGGCGTCAGCAGCGTCAGCATTGGCTGGACCACCCAGCGCGCCCATGCCGCAGAAGCAGCGGCGCTGATCGCGGACATGCTGCGCCACCCGCGCCTGGATCAGCAGGGCCTGGACGAGATCCGCGCCCAGACCTTGAGCGCCGTGCAAGCGCAGCGCGGTGAACCGGAAGCGGTGGCCGCGAATGCGCTGGATTTGGCCTTCAACAGCCAGCCACGCGGCGATGTGCGCCATGCCCGCACGTTTGACGAGATCGCGGCCGATGTGCAGGCTGTGACCGTCGAGCAGTTGCGCGACTTTCACCAGCGCTTTTACGCGGCCAGCCACGGCCAGTTCGCGGCGGTCGGCGACTTTGATGCCGCCGCTTTGAAGCAGGCGCTGGCCGGTGCGCTCGGTGACTGGCAGAACCCGACCAATTACCAGCGCATCGAGCGCCCAAGCGTCGCCTTGGCCGGCAAGCTCAGCCTGCTGCAAACGCCGGACAAGCAAAACGCGGTGCTGAACGCCCGCATGCCGATGGCGCTGAACGACGCCCATGCCGACTACGCGGCCGTCAGCTTGGCCAACTTCTTGCTCGGCAGCGGCGGTGACTCACGGCTGTGGAAGCGCATCCGCGAAACCGATGGCCTGTCTTACGGCGTCTGGTCTTATGTCGCCTGGAGCCAGCAAGACCTGAACTCGCCGTGGAACGTGGGCGCCATCTTTGCGCCGCAAAACCGCGCCAAGGTCGAGCAAGCGCTGCGCGAGGAAGTGGCGCGTGCGCTGAAAGACGGCTTCACCGCCCGCGAGCTGGACGCCGGCAAGCAAGCGATGCTGAGCAGCCGCCGCTTGGCACGCGCGCAGGACGGTGGCCTGGCCGGTTCCCTGGCCAACAACCTCTACCTCGGCCGCACCCAAGCCATCTCGCAGAAAGTGGACGACGCGCTGGCCGCGCTGACGCTGGAGCAAGTGAACGGCGCGCTGCGCAAGTACTTCAAGCTGGAGGACTTCCAGATGATCTTTGCCGGCGATTTGTAGGGCGGGTCGCGACCCGCGTGTGGCCGGCTCGGCACACGTTCTCTTACACCGACAAATCCAACGCGGGTCGCGACCCGCCGTACGGGATACGGGATACGGCGTTATGGGGCGGCGTCGGCGGCCGCCAGCCGCTGCATCACCGGCAGCGCGCTGTCCAGCAATTGCTGCTGCTGGGCGCTGAGCCAGCCGAGGGCGAACCAGGCTTGCGGGTTGTTCGCCAGCTCAGCGCGACTGACGCTGATGGCCAGCGCCAGGTCGTTCAGCTCGCCCAGCACCTGCTGCGCTTGCTGCAACGGTTTCAGCGTGCTGCGCGAGCGGCGGGCGGGCACCAGTTGGCTGTAAAACTCCAGCCCGTAACGCAAGCGCTTGAGTCGTTTGCGCAGCTGGTGGCGGGCCTCAATATCCAGCTCGGCAAAGCGCGCGGCGTCTGCGCAAACTTGGGTCTGCCAGCGCTGCAAACGTCGCCGCAGCAGCGCCAGCAACGGCGTTTGCGGTGGTTTTTGGGGCGCGGATGACGCTGCTTTGCGGCGGCGCAAGCGCGCTGCAGGCTGAGCCAACTGCTCGATCAGCCGCGCCAGCTCGGCCAGCATGGCCTGCTGCGGCGCGGCTTGCACGATCTGCACGACATTGACATTGGTGGTAGCCAGCGACGGCGGCACAGCAGCAGCAACATCGGACACAGCCGCAGGCTCCAGTCCCGCCGCCCGCAGCGCCGCTTGCACGGCCGGTCCCCACAGACTGGCCAGCACATCGCCGTCGCGGGTCTCGCCCAGCAAGCGAAAGAAGGCGGCGGTGGCCTCGCTCAAAACGAGCAGCGCAGGCTGCAACTCCGGCAGCACGCCACCAAACAGACGCAAGCCGCTGCGCAAACGCCGCAGGCCGACGCGCAACTGATGCACATGCTCGGGGCCGAACTCAGCACCGGCGATGGGGCCGGCATTGGCCAGAATTTGCGTCTGGCAGGTCAGCAGCACCGCGTGCAAGCCCTGTGACGGCGTCATGACGGCGCACTCACAGCGTCACTCGGCAGCAGGGCTTCGGTTTGAGGCGGGAGCTGCTGCTGATGCTGCTGCGCCAGCGCGGTGTGGATGGCGTCGAGCAACTGTTGTTCGAGCACCGGTTTGTGCAGCAGCACCAAGCCGAGACCCTGGGCCTCACGCAGGCGCTCCGGCGCGGTGTCGCCACTGATCAGCACGGCCGGCAAGCCCGGCAGGGCGTTGCGCAGCGAGCGCACGGCGGTGATGCCGTCGTCAGCGCCCGCCAGGCGCAGATCGGTCAGCAAAATATCCGGCCGCAACTGCATGCATTTCAGCACCGCCTCACGGGTGCTGGCGGCAAGCGTCACCACGCAGCCATGGCTGCTCAGCAGCAATTGCATCGCCTGACGCACGGCGGCTTCGTCGTCCAGCACCAGCACCTGCAGGTTGGGCCGCAAGCTGCGGGCGCGCTCCGTCTGGAGCTGCGGCGGCGGCGCAGTGGCGGCGGCCGCAATGCTCAGGCTGAAGCAAGTGCCCTGGCCCGGCGTCGATTGCAGGTTCAGGTTCAGGTCCAGCAGGTCGACCACCCGGCTGACGATGGACAGGCCCAGCCCCAAGCCCTTGGCCCGGTCGCGCTGCGGGTTGCCCACTTGGTAGAACTCTTCAAAAATCCGCGCTTGCTCGTCCGGCGCGATACCGCAGCCACTGTCGCGCACGCTGACCCGCCAGAGCAGCTCCGCCTGGGCCGCATCGGCAGTCACTTCAAGCGGCTGCGGCTCGACTTGAACCGTGACCTGACCGCGCTCGGTGTACTTGATCGCGTTGTCGAGCAGATTGCGCAGCACCCGCTCCAGCAGCACCGGGTCGGAGTCCACGTAGACAGCGCCGGGGCAGTCCAGCGTCAGGCTCAAGCCCTTGACTTGGGCGGCGGGCCGCAGCTCCTGGCACAGCCGCGTCAGCCACGTGCTGAAGCAGAACACCAGGTTGTTGACCGGTACCACCTGCGCGTCGAGCTTGGAGATGTCGAGCAGCGCGTCCATCTGCACGGTCAGCGACTGCAGCGCCAAGTTCATGCTGCGGCCGATGTCGGCACTGAGCGGGTCCAGCGGACGCCGCACCAGGGCCGAGCCCAGCAGCGACAGCGTGTGCATCGGCTGGCGCAGATCATGGCTGGCCGAGGCCAAAAAACGCGTTTTGGCCTGCATCGCCGACTCGGCCCGCTGCAGCGCCAAGCGCAGTTGCTGGTTGCTTTGCACCTGCTGCTGGCGGATGCGTACCGAGTCGGCGAAGACGCGGTAGGCGTCGTGCGCCATCGAGGTCAGGATCCAGGCGAACGCCAGGATCAAGCCGCTCATCACTTGGTCCACCCACGTGCTGACATGCGCCCCACTGCCGATGAACCAGGCCAAGCTGTTGGCCAGAGAAATTGGGCCGACATAAGCCAGCAACAGCGGCCAGGAGCCGGCGGTGGTGGCCACCGACCCGGCGCACAAGCCCAGCAAGACAACGGTTTGCACCATCCGCTCGTAATCGGTCAAGTACGGCGCAAACGCCAGCGAGCCGCTGAACACCAGCCCGTTGAGGGCGCTGAGCCCGACCGCCCACTGCATGCGCCGGCGCATCGGCACCTTGCTCATTTGCGGCAGCCGGCCCAGCACCTGATGACGCGCCGCCAAGGTCAGCAGCACCAGCAGCAGCCAAGCGCCGGCCAGCCAGGGCGACAAGTTGTCACCCGCCATCGCCGCGATCAGCAGCGCACTGAAGGCAACCGGATAAGGAATGCGCCGCGCCTGCCGCGCCAGCAAGAGCAGCAGTTCTTCGTCGATATGGGCTTGTTCGGGCAGGCGGTCAGATGGCATGTCTGCAGTCTCACGGGTGCTGCGGCTGAGCGCGGGTTAGGCCTTGCGGGGCAGTCGCCGGACTCACAGGGCAACTAACAGGGCAGTCAGCCAGCGTCAGTCAGGCGCGCCCTATTCTCTGAGCAATAGCGGGTGAGAATTTCGCGGCAGAAGCCTAAAAAGCTGGGATGAACCCTGTAGTGACTCAGGCCAGCGCCACGCGCGCCGGCTGCTTTGCTTCCCGCAACACATCGTCGAGCAAGTTCAGGTAATAGCCGAGCGACGGCGTGCGTTTGCCGGGATGCTTGGCCAAGTCGTCCCAGCGACGCAATTGCAGCGCCCGGCTGGCATGGGGCTGAGCCATGAAAACCAGCCCTTCTTCGGCGTTCATGCGCCCACCTTGCAGGCTCAGGGAGTAGCGCGACGCGTCCGACAGCCTCTCGGCATAGCGCATGTCGCTGGCGACCAGATACCGCTTGGCTTGCACATGCAGACGAATCGGCTCCAGCACCGCCGGGCCGAAGCCGCCGCTGGCCAGCAGCGTCAGCGCTCGCAGCTCGTGCTGTTCGTCGTGCAGCAAGGCCTCGGCGGCATCGTCCAGCAACTGGCCCAGATCGTGCAGCAGCGCCGCTGCCACCAGCGTGTTGTCGGCATCGGCCCATTCGGCCAATTGCGCGCATTGCAAGGCATGGGCCAGCGCGCTGACCGGCTCAACCCGCTCAAGCTGCACACCGGTATACAGCGCGGCACCCCGGCGCTTGAACAGCGCTTCAATTTTGCAAACTACATCCATCACCGATCCCCCTGGCTGCGATCGTCGCGGCTCTGGGCCGCATCATCGACGCTGAGCCGTGACCGGATCGTGAAATACCCGGTCAGGCCATGCGCGTTGGATATGTGCAAAACAATCAGAATTGGCCAAACGTCGCGCAAAGCGCTGTGGGGCAAGATGGCGCACGCGCCCGTATTCAAATTCCGTGAACCCTGACGGCAAGCGACATGAACCACCGCCGCGCGTCAGAACCGCAAAATTCAGTCCGTTGCACCGAAGCAATACGAGGTCTCTCTTGCAAACATTCCCTTCCGCCTTGAATCAAACGACACGCTATAGCGGTGTGGCGATGGCCTTGCACTGGCTGCTGGCTGTCGGCATCGTCGGCGCCTTTGGCTTGGGCTTCTACATGGCCGACCTGCCTTTCTCGCCCGGGCGCCTGAAGCTGTTCAACTGGCACAAATGGGCCGGCGTGACGATTTTGGCGTTGTCGGCCTTGCGTTTGCTGTGGCGGCTCAGCCACCGCCCACCGGCCGAGCTGCCGTCGCCCGCGTGGCAGGCCTTGGTCGCACGCATCACCCACCGCTTGTTTTACGCGCTGTTTTTTGCCGTGCCACTGGCCGGCTGGGCCTACAGCTCGGCGGCCGGCTTCCCCATCGTCTGGTTCGGCGTGCTGCCCTTGCCCGACTTTGTGCCGGTCAACAAGGACTTGGCCGAGCTGCTGAAGGAAACCCACGGTCTGCTGGCCTACGCCCTGGCCGGGCTGGTAGCGCTGCACGTGGCTGCCGCGCTGAAACATCACTTCATTGACCACGACGGGCTGCTGCAGCGGATGCTGCCGGGCCGTTCCACCGCACCGGACAAACAAGCATGAAAACCTCCGCTACCCTGCTGCTCGCCCTCGCTTCGGCCGCCTTGCTGTTTCAAGTGGAAGCCGCTGAGGCTCAAGCCAAACCGGCCGTGACAGCGGCTGCTGC
>CANFYD010000240.1 GCA_947450745.1 Burkholderiales bacterium | reverse complement strand
CGCGGATAAAGGGCCGCTGAAACTCCAAGGCGCGCATCTGCGAGAACTGCAAATGCTGGTCCTGCACCATCAGGGTGCCGAACCAAGCCAGGTTGCTGACATTGACCAGCACGGTGGCGGACTGCTCGCCCACCACGCTGTCGACAAAGTCTTCGCCGAACAAGTCTTCATAGCAAATCAGCGGCCGCAGGCGTTGGCCGGCCAGCGCGAAAGCGCGTTGGTGTTGGCCGCGCATCTGGTCGTCCATCGGTATGCCCATCGCCCGCACAAACCAGTGAAAGCCGGGCGGAATGAACTCGCCAAAAGGCAGCAGGTGGCGCTTGCCGTAGCTGTACGGCTCGGCCGCGCCGAAGCTGACCAGCGAATTGACGTAACCGCTCGCGTCGTCGCCCAGAAAAGTGCCCAGCAGCAACGGCCGTTCGCGCGCGGCGAGCTGCAGCCGCTGCACATAGTCAGCGTCCAGAAAATTCAGTGGCAAGGGCACGACCGACTCCGGCGTGACCACCACCTGCCCTTGCGCCGCTTCGATCTGCAAGGCCAGGCTGTCGAGGTTGGCGCTCATCAGGTCGGCATCGAACTTTTGATCCTGCCGCACATTCGGTTGCAACAGCGAAACCCGCAAACTGCCGCTGCTGAGGGTGAAATCCTGCGGCAGCAGGTTGCCCAGGCCCAGCAACAGCGCCATCAGCAGCGCCGGCTGCCACTGCCGTTGCGCCCGCACTTGTGACAAGCGCACCAACGCCGCCGCCAGTCCGGCGGCCAGTGCCGCGATGCCGTAAACGCCGATCCACGGTGCCCAAGCGGCCAGCGGACCGACGCTGTGCGCATAGCCGCTGGCGATCCAGGGGAAGCCGCCAAACCAGGTGGCACGCGCCAATTCGGCCAACAGCCAGCAACACGCCCAGCACAGCACCTGCCAAGCGGAGCCAACCCGCCCGCGCAGCCAAGCGGTCAGCCACAGCGCGCCAGCGTAATAAGCGCTCAAGAAGGCGGCCAGCAGCAGCACGGCCAGCGCCGCCAGCAGCCACGGGATATGGCCGAACTGATGCATGCTGATGTGCAACCACCACAGGCCGGAGCTCAACCAACCGAGGCCGAACAGCCCGCCCAGCACGGCGGCTTGGCGCGGCGTCGCGTCCCAAGCCAAGCGCATCAGCGCGGCCAGCGCCAACACTTGCAGCCACCAGGCACCGGTCGGTGCGAACGCCGCCGTGTGGGCGACGCCCGCCAAGCCGGCAGCGCAATACGCGGCCAGACGTCCTGGCAGCCCAGCCCGGAGCGACTGCGACAACAAGCCCATCAACCCTTGCTCGGGTCGATGCGGGTGACCTTGAACCAGCGCACCGCACCGCCGCGCGTCAGCATCACCGCAAAGCGCAGGCCGCCAACGTCCACCACCTCGCCGCGCCGGGGCACCCGGCCGTGTTCCTGGGCCACAAGGCCGCCGATGGTGTCGAACTCATCCTCGGGGAAATGGACCGAGAACGAGTGGTTGACCGCCGCGATCACCGCGTCGCCTGCCACTCGCTGGCTGCCGTCGGCCAGCGTGTAGATGCCGGACTCACCGTCCTTGTCATCGAATTCGTCTTCGATCTCACCGACGATTTCTTCCAGCACGTCTTCGATCGTGATCAAGCCGGCGGTGTTGCCAAACTCGTCGATGACGATGGCCAAGTGGTTGCGGTTGGAACGGAAATCGCGCAGCAACTCGTTCAACCCCTTGCTTTCAGGCACGAACACGGTCGGCCGCAGCAGCGCGCGCAGGTTCAGCTCCGGGGCCCGCTGCATCTTCAGCAAGTCCTTGGCCAGCAAGATGCCGATGATGTTTTCTTTCGTGCCGTCGAAGACCGGGAAGCGCGAATGCCCGGCGTCGATGACCAGACCGAGCAATTCTTCGTAGGGGGATTCGATGTCGAGCAAGTCCATGCGCGGGGCAGCGACCATCGCGTCGCCGGCGCTCAACTCGGCCATGCGCAACACGCCTTCGAGCATTTGCAGCGATTCGGGTTCGATCAGCTCGCGCTTTTCAGCGTCGGCCAGCGTCTCCATCAGCTCACTTTTTGAATCGGGGCCGGGGTGGAGGAACTCCAACATGCGGTCGAGCAATCCGCGTGGCTCTGCGGTGTGTTTCTGGCCCCCTCGGTAAGAGGGCCGGCTAGGCTGGGGATCAGACACAGAAGTCGTGGTGTCGTAGTGGCACAAGTTGGCGAGAATAACCGATTGACATGGCCGCCCTCTTGCATGACAGTCAGCCGCCCTCATATCCCGGCCTGTCTCCAATAGCCATCAACGCGCAATCATCATGTCAACTGGCACCACTGGTTCAAAAGTCCTGCAAGGCCTCATTCCCGTCACGATCCTGACCGGTTTCCTCGGCTCCGGCAAAACCACGCTGCTCAAACGCATCCTGACCGAAGCGCACGGGCAAAAAATTGCCGTGATTGAAAACGAGTTTGGCGAAGAGAACATCGACACCGAAATCCTCGTCGCCGACACGACCGAACAAATCATCCAGATGAACAACGGTTGCGTCTGCTGCACCATCCGTGAAGATCTGCGCACCACCTTGAGCGACTTGGCGGCCAAACGGCGCCGTGGCGAACTGAATTTCGACCGCGTGGTGATCGAGACCACCGGCTTGGCCGACCCGGGCCCGGTGGCGCAGACCTTCTTCATGGACGATGAGATCGCCGAGAGCTATTTGCTCGACTCGGTGTTGACCCTGGTCGATGCCAAGCATGCCGAAGAGCAACTGAACACCCGCCAGGAAGCGCGCCGGCAGATCGGTTTTGCCGACCAGATCTTCATCAGCAAGGCCGATCTGGTGGAGCCCGCAGCGATCGCGGCGCTCAGCCACCGCATCAAGCACATGAACCCGCGCGCGCCGCAGCAACAAGCCCATTTCGGCGAAGTGGCACTGGCCAAGGTGTTCGACCTGCGCGGCTTCAACCTGAACGCCAAGCTTGAAATCGACCCCGACTTCCTGACCGCCGAAGCGGCGCACGAGCATCACGACCATGCGCATGATGAGCATTGCGATCATCCGCACCACCATGCGCACGACGATGACGTGAAGTCCTTCGTGTTCCGCTCCGATCGGCCGTTCAATCCGACCAAGCTGGAAGACTTCTTGGGTGCCATCGTGCAGGTTTACGGCCCCAAGATGCTGCGCTACAAAGGCGTTCTGTACATGAAGGGCACCGACAAAAAGGTGATCTTCCAGGGCGTGCATCAGTTGATGGGCTCGGACCTCGGCCCGAAATGGCTGCCGGGTGAAAAGAAGGGCAGCAAGATGGTTTTCATCGGCATCGACTTGCCCAAAGAAATCCTCCTGCAGGGAATGGAAGGTTGCTTGGCGTAACAAATTTGTGAAACGCTTGCACTCTCGGTCGCTACAATCTGCGGCGCCTGAATAGTGCAAAAGCTAGTCCCGAAGGCAATGTAGAGCAGACAAACTGCCTATGCGAGGAGAGTAACGTGAGCAAGACACCGGCCCCAAAATCATCAACGACACCTGCAGCGCCCACCGCCGCCGCAGCGGCAGCCATCAGCAGCAAGGCAGCACTCAAGTCGGCGGCCAAGCTGAAGGCCGAGGCCGCCGAGGCCGCGCATGCAGCGGCCATTGAAGTCAGCCCACCACCGACCGGGAACAGCCGTTTTGCGGATCGCTTCGCGCCCCCGAAGCCGCCGACCCGGCAGATGTATGCCCCGGTGATTGAAAGCCCGAAGACGGCGGCCAAGATCGACCCGAAACTGATCAACGCCTGGAAGACCAAGACCGGCGCCGAGATGAGCGATGCCGAGTTGCTGGCCATGCCAGAGGCGGAATACATGAGCAGCAAGCAGCTTGACTTCTTCCGGGCCAAGTTGACCGAACTGAAGAACGGCGTGCTGTCCAATGCCGGCGAAACGACCGAACACCTGCGCGAAGACACCTCCATCGTGCCGGACCCGGCCGACCGCGCCACCATCGAAGAAGAACACGCCTTGGAGCTGCGCACGCGCGACCGTGAGCGCAAGTTGCTGAAGAAGATCATGCAATCGCTGACCCGGCTGGACAGTGGCGAATACGGCTTCTGCGATGAAACCGGCGAACCGATCGGCCTGGGTCGCTTGATCGCACGCCCGACGGCCACGCTGTCGCTGGAAGCTCAGCAGCGGCGTGAAATGAAGCAGAAGATGTTCGGGGATTGATCTTTTTATAAGCCCAGCAGTGCCCAAGCGGGTGCTGCCGGCCACTGATCACCAACCGCCGAGGAGCTAGCGTCGTGTCACACATCACCACCTGCGCATGACCGAGCCGAAGGACGGCGAGAGTTTCTTCCGCAAGGTTGCGCGCTTTGTGGCCAACCCGACCACCGAGTGGGCCGAAATCAACTCGCGTCAGGATGACCCTGAGGGCGACTTGGCCAAGGCCGAGTTGCGCGCGATGGTCGACCGCAAACGCCGCAATGACTTCGTGCGCAAGCGCGAGCTCGACATGCTGCGCCGCATCCGCCGCGAAGGCCTGTCGCCCGAGCAATTGGCCGCGCTGGGTTCGGCCACCTCACAGCTCGATGAGGGTGAGCGCGGCAGCGAACTGAACTCGAAAATCGACCTCGGCGTCAAAGCCAAAATCGATGAGATCGAGCAACAAATGGTCGGCGACGCCTTTGCACCGACACAACTGCAGCGCCAGCATCCGCCCGGTTTTTTCGAAACCAGCACCCGCCCGGTGCATTTCTCCACCACCCTCAATGCCGAGGCCCCATCGGCCGCGCTCGACAACCTGGCGTCGGCAGCCGAGGTCGAACGGCTGCGTACCGCCCCGCCGCATGCTGCCGCCACGATGGGAGCCAGCATGGCCCCGCTGTCGGACGCCAAGCCCAGCGTGCTGCCGCCCGCCTTGCCGCCGCTCGATATGGCGCTGGACCTACCGCTGAATTTTGATGTCGTCCCGACCCCGCGCGCCAGTGCAGCGCCCGAGCTGGTGCACGACCCTGAGCTGGACGAAGCGGTGATCGCCTTCGCGAATGCCGACTACGACAGCTGCGAGCGCAGCTTGATCGAGTTGACTCGCCCTGGCGGCCTGCGCAATCTGCACGGCGACACCTGGCTGGTCTTGTTCGACCATTACCGCGCCACCGGCCAAGCGGCCAAGTTCGAAGCCTTGGCGCTGGACTATGTCCACCTGTTCGGCTTGTCGGCACCGCAATGGTTTTCCATGCCCAAGCTGGTGGCCGAGGCGGCACGGCAGGTTCGCGCGCCGGTGGGCAAGGCCGGCAGCGCCAGTTGGGCGGCCCCGGCCGTGCTGAGCGCCGACGCTGTCGCCCTGCTGCAGACTCGCTGCCAGAACCTGCCGATGCCCTGGGTACTGGATTGGGCCCCGCTGCGCCAACTCGATATTGAGGCCTGCGGCAAGCTGCGCCAGCTGTTTCGCCTTTGGGCCGGTCAACAAATCGACATGAGCTGGCTGTCCGGCGATCATTTTTTGCAGCTGCTGAAGGAGCTGGCACCGATCAGTATGCGCGAGGTTGACCCGCAATTGTGGATGTTGCGCCTCGAAGCGCTGCGCCTGGTCAACCGCCCCGATCAGTTCGACGAGGTAGCCATCGACTACTGCGTCACTTACGAGATTTCACCGCCCTCCTGGGAACACACGCTCTGCCGGGTGCGCGTCAGCGGTGCCGGGCTCTCGACCCACGGGCCGGCAACGACGCTTCAAACCGAGCTGTCTTCGACCGCCTTCATGGAGTCGCAAGTCACCGAGCAAGCCCCGCTGCCGACCCGCGTGCAGCTGGAGCTGAGCGGCCAACTGAGCGGCGACATTTCCGAAACACTGCGCTTGATGACGGCCGATCTCGGTGAATCCGCCGCCATCAACGTGATCTGCCCGAAGCTGATCCGGCTCGACTTCATGGCCGCCGGCGACCTGCTCAACTGGGTGCTGAGCCGCCGCAGCGAGAACCGCAGCGTCACCTTCAGCGAAACGCATCGCCTGGTCGCCTACTTTTTTGCCGCGATGGGCATCAACGAGCACGCCACGATCAAAATTCGCCAGGTTTGAGGCTGAGAAACAGACATTTCCGGCCGACTAAAAACTGCTGACGCGGCCTGGATGAACAAAAGCACCGCCGAAGGATCAGCCTGGTGGGGCGTTTTGCGGAGGTCAAGGAGGAAGCCGCAGCCTTAGGCTGCGCTGGGGGACACGGAGCAAACCGCCCCGCCGGGCTGATCCCGCGAGGAGCTTGCGATGCCCTGAAGCCTGCAGCCCGGAACAGCGGTTGAAATACCCCATCCGCACCTCCAT
>CANFYD010000239.1 GCA_947450745.1 Burkholderiales bacterium | reverse complement strand
GGGCGTGCTGAACATCGTCACCGGCGGCCCCGATGTGGCCCAAGTGCTGACAGCTGATGCGCGCGTCGATATGGTCACCTTCACCGGCTCCGAAGCGGTCGGTGTGTCCATCCTGGGCCAAGCCGCACCGACGATCAAGAAGGTGCTGCTGGAGCTGGGCGGCAAGTCCGCCTTGATCGTGCGGGCCGATGCCGATGTGCAAAAAGCAGCACTCGAAGGCGTGTTCCAGGTCGCCACCCATTGCGGCCAGGGTTGCGCTTTGGCGACCCGCCATTTGGTCCACAACAGCATCCGCCCGGCCTATGTCGAAATGATGAAGGCCATCGCCGGGCAGATCGTGGTCGGCGACCCGGCCAACCCGGCGACTCAGTTGGGCCCGTTGATTCGTGGCGTGGCGCGTGACCGGGTGGCGCGCATGGTGCAGCAAGGCCAGGACGAGGGCGCGCGCCTGGTGATCGGCGGAACCCGGCCAGCGCATTTGAGCCAGGGCTTTTTCTTTGACGTGACCGTGTTCGACGACGTGCGCAACGACATGAGCATTGCGCAAGACGAGGTGTTCGGCCCGGTCGCCAGCGTGATCGGCTTTGACACCGACGAAGAGGCGGTGCAAATCGCCAACGACAGCCGCTACGGCCTCTATGGCGGCATCCATTCCCGCGACCCGGCCAAGGCCTGGGAAATGGCGCTGCAGATGCGCACCGGCGGCGTCGTGATCAATGGCGGCCTGTATCGCCAGAACGACGCCCCGTTCGGCGGCTACAAGCGCTCCGGCCTAGGGCGTGAATACGGAGCCGGTTGGCAGCATGAGTACACGCAAGAGAAGTCGATCATCTTCCCGATCGGTTTATAAGCTCCGACGTGCGCTTGAGGAGGTTTCCCCATGAAAACTTCGACGCTCCCGTAGGGCGGGTCAAGACCCGCGAGCGATTTCGGCGCTGGCACCGAAGCGCCGACATGAGCCGGTCTGGTGCAACACGGGTGCCACAGCCGGCCACACGCGGGTCGCGACCCGCCCTACAGCCTTTGATGGTTTGTTGAAGGAGTCTTGCAGATGAAAACTTCGACCGTTCTTGTCGTCGCTGCGGTGTTGAGCGTGCTCAGCGCCGGGCTGACTTGGGTTTTCTACTCGCCGATGCCTGCAGCATCGCCAGAGCCGGTCATCAGCCATACGCTGACGCTGGACGGGCGGCCGCGTGATTACGCCGTCTACCTCCCGCCGGGCTTGGCCGCCAAGGCACCGGTGCTGCTGGTGCTGCATGGCTCCTTGATGGACGGCCCGAAGATGCGCGGCATGCTGGGCCCGCGCTTCGAGCGGTTGGCGCGCGAGCAGGGGGCCGTGGTCGTCTACCCCAGCGGCGTCGAGGGGCATTTCAACGATGGCCGCCCGGCCGCGTCCTACAGCGCGCGCACGCTCAACATCGACGATGTGGGTTTCACCCGCGCCATCGTCGAGCAGTTGGCGCGCGACCACCAGATCGACCGCCAACGTGTCTACGCCTTCGGCTACTCGAACGGCGGCCACATGGCGATGCGCCTGGCCTCGGAAGCGCCCGACCTGGTGGCCGGCATCATCGTGGCGAACGCCAACGTGCCGACCGCCGACAACATCGGCTGGAAGCTGGCCCCCAGCAGCAGCAGCGCTGCCGTCGTGTTGGTGGAGGGCACGAAGGACCCGATCAACCCGTTTGACGGTGGCCGGGTCACGATCTTCGGCTTTGGCGACCGCGGCACCGTGCTGTCGGCCCCGGCCAGCGCGCGCTGGTTTGCGGCCCGTGCCGGTGTGGACGCCGAGCCAGTCAGCGACACCGTGCAGCAGTTCGGCGACGCGCTGTCGGTTCGCCAGCAGGATTGGGGTGTGCCCGCGCGCGTGCGTCTGCTGACGATGGACGGCGCCGGCCACACGGTGCCGCAGTCCGACTACCGCTTCCCGCGCTTTCTGGGTGCCACTGTGCCGAGCGATGCCTTGCTGGATGCCGCCTGGCAGCTCATCGACCGGCGCTGACGCCAGCACTTCAGGGGCTCCACAGTGGCCCTTCACCCTAAGTTGAAAGATGACCGCATGACCACGACCTCACAGGCCAGCTCCGCCGTGCCCGCGCCCCTACCTCCGCACATTCCCCCGCACATCCCCCCTCATCTGGTGCGCAACGCCGACCTCTGGGCCGAAATATCCGCCGCGGGTCAGGACGCCCATGCCCGAGCGGCGGCTCTGCACCATGAAACACCGCCGATTTTCTATGTGCCCCAGCTCGGCTATTTGCCCGGCTGCTGGGTGCCGCGCCGGGCCGATGACCTGCGCCAGATCCTGCAGGACACCGAGACCTTCAGCAGCCGGGGCGTGATGCCGTTTGCGCAGATGCTGGGCGAGACCTGGGCCATGATCCCGATCGAGGTCGACCCGCCCGACCATGCCAAGTTCCGTGCGCTGCTGAACCCGCTGTTTGCGCCCAAGCGCGTCGATGCGCTGGAAGCCAGTATTCGAGAGCAGGCCAGTGCGTTGATCGCCGGCTTTGCCGCGCGCGGCCATTGCGATTTCAACGCCGAATTTGCCGACCCTTTTCCAGCGCTGATCTTTCTGCGCTTGATGGGGTGGGAGACCCGCGAGGCCGAGCGCTTCGTCGCCTGGACCCATGCCATCGTCAAGGGCACGGACATGCAGCAAGTGGTCGGCGCGGTGATGCAGGTGCGCGACTACCTGCGCCAGCGCATTGCCGAGCGCCGCTTGCATCCCGGTGATGACTTCACCAGCTCGCTGCTGAGCAGCCAGGTGGACGGCCGGGCGCTGACCGACGACGAAGTCTTCGGCATCTGCTTCCTCGTCTTCATCGGCGGGCTCGACACCGTCACCTCCAGCCTGGGCTTTCACTTCTTGCATCTGGCGCGCCACCCGGAGCAGCAAGCCGAGTTGCGCGCCCACCCGGAGCGCATCCCGCAAGCGGTGGAAGAAATGCTGCGCGCCTACTCGATCGTCAATATGCGGCGCTTGGTGACAAAAGACATCACCGTCGGCGAGGCCACGATGAAGCGCGGCGACCTGGTGCTGATCAGCACCGAGTTCGGCAACCTCGACCCCGAAAAATACACCGACCCGGCCAATGTCGATTTCAGCCGCGCTGATGCGCCCCACATGGCTTTTGCCTACGGCGTGCACCGCTGCGTCGGCTCCCATTTGGCTCGGCGCGAGTTGCGCATCGCCATCGAGCTATGGTTGCAAGCGCTGCCGCCGTTCAGCCTCGTCCCCGAGAGGACGGTGCGCGTGCAGGCCTCGGGCGTGTTCGGGGTCAGCAATCTGCATCTTGAATGGCCTGCCCCGGCCCCGGCCACGACACTGACTGCTGCATCGGTGCGAGCGGCTTGAGCATGCAGATCATCATCAACAAGGCCGCTTGCGTTGGTCACGGCCGCTGCCAGCATGTGGCGCCCGAGCTGTTCAGCCTGGACGACAACGGCTACATCGCGACCGCCAGTTTCAGCGTGCCCACCGGTGCCGAGGCGCTGGCCCAACGCGGCGTGCGAGCTTGCCCCGAGGGTGCGCTGAGCTTGGCGGCTGACGCCGGGCCCGCTGCGGTTGTTGTCTTGCCGACGCTGATCTTCATCGAGCATCAAGGCCGCGAGCACCGCGTCCAGGTCCAACCCGGCACTTCCGTCATGCAAGCCGCGCTGAATGCCGGCGTGCCCGGCATCTTGGCCGACTGCGGCGGGTCTTGCTCCTGCGGCACCTGCCACGGCTATTTGGAGGGCGAGGTCGCGGCACGCGTGGCTGCTGCGTCCGACAACGAGCGTGACATGTTGGACTGCGCCATCGACGTCTTGCCCCACAGCCGCCTGACCTGCCAAGTCATCGTGACCGCTGCCATGGACGGCCTGGTGATCCGCCTGCCGCGTTCGCAGATCTGAACGGGCGAGGCCGGCCACACGCGGGTCGCGACCCGCCCTACAAACTGCCGCTCCAATTGACCAACAAAAAGCCCGCCAAATGAGCCTCATTTGGCGGGCTTTTCAATTCAAAATCCGCAGCGGCTTGTTGCCGCTGCGGGCTGTTGTGCTTACTTGCTCACGTCAAACACCAGGTTCGCGGCCGAGGGGCCGAACGAGGCGTTGACCACCACGCCGGTCTGGTTGCCGGGCTTGGACCAGTCGCACACACCACTTGGGAAGGCGGCTTGCAGGCGGGCCAGTTCGGCGGCGCTGAAGGCGACCGCGTAGTCGGCTGCGACGACCGGCTTCAGGCTGCACTTCATGATGTTGGCCGCGATCGGGCCGCCAGCCACTTGGCGCGGGAAGGTCCAGGACGGGAACAGCGTGTTGCATTGCGTGTTGCCGGTGCTGCTCAGCGTCTGCGTTTCGGTGATGAACTGGTTAGCGCTGGTCCAGCAGCCATCGACCGCTTGGCTTGGCTTGTTGCGTATCACTTTGTCGCGCTGGGTGCCCGCAGCGCTGTCCGCCTTGTAGGCCACCACCCACTGAATGAAGGAGTCCCAAGCGGTGCCGGCCGGTACCGGGTTGCCGCGCCACATCACATGGTTCTTGGTGTCACCGTTCGCTTGCAACATCCGCTCGCGCAAGGAGAAGTGGAAGGACTGGTAGTGGTAGCCGTTGTCTTCGTTGTAAAGCCCCGAGACGTCGAACACCGGGATGGAGGCCAGGCCGCCGTTGCCACCCAGTTGCAAGCCCGCTTGTTGTGAGCGTGTCATCGCACCGGCATCGCCGACGGTGCGGGCGGCGATGTAGTTGGCGTCCTGGTCGTAGCCGCCGACTTTCTCGTTCAGGTCGAGGAACTGCGCCGGTGTGATGCTGCCGGTGTTCAGTGCGGCCAGGCCGTACTGCACGCCGACGTTGTCGAACGGGCGCAGCGCAAAGCCGGTGGTTTTGTCGATGCCGTAGACATTCTTCGAGTTGTCATACACCGTCGGGCGGGCACCGGTCTTGTTGTTGACCGGGTCGTAGCGCAGGCCAGCCGGCACCAAGGCATTCCACGCGGCCGAGACATAGCCGGTGATGTCGGCGCGTGCCGGCACGGGGTCGGTGCGGCCGGCCTGGTTGGCGGCGGCGATGAAGGCGGGCACGCCCTTGTAGCCGGTGATGGCGGTCTTTTGCGCATCGGTGAAGCCGCTGGTGTTGGTGGCGGCCCAATAGTGGGTCAACAAGTGCCCATCGGAGCCGGCAAAAGCAATGCTCAGCGGATCAGGGAAGGTGCAAGCCATCAGGATGCCGTCGAACAGGCCGGGGATGCGGTCGGCCGGTTGCGAGCTGCCGTATGAACCACCGGAGCAACCGGCGCTGACGGTGAAGGCGGGCACGCCGTAGTTCTTGATGAAGTATTCCTTCGACATCATGGCCGCTTCGCTGGCGAGCAGCGCGTTGCAGTTGTTCGAGGCGTGGTGCAGGGTGTTGGCGAACATCGCGTAACCCTCGCCCAAGCGCTTCAAGCTCAGCAGGCTGAAGTCAAAGCCGGCGAGCGCCAGATTGCCCTGCGCGCCGCCTTGCAAATACCAGCCGGCCGGGCAACCAAAGCCCTCGATGGCGACCAGCCGCTTGTTCCAGCCCTTGGGCGGTGCGACCGGCGTGGGCGCGGCCTCGGTGGTGGGGTCGTGCAGCACCGCGCTTTGGTAGATGCCTCGGTTCACTGTGCTGGTTTCGACGCGCACGACGAAGGGCACGGTGGTGCCGGCCACCGTCGTGGTGCTGCTGACATTGGCCGGCAGCACCGTGGTGCTGGGCAGGGCCAGCAGGGCGGTGGCGCCGGTGGGCAGGTACAGATAGGTGACGCGGGCCGGGGCGCTGCAATTGGTGTCGGTGGCGGTGCCGAAGAAGGACCCGTCAGGCATCACGAAGTTGGCGGTCTGGCAGACGAACGGCGTCTGGTGCGGGCCGGAAACGATCGGGCCGGTGATCGGGTAAGCGGTCAGCGCCAGCGACGCGGTGGTGCCGCCGTGGCTGGCCACCACCGTGTTGGCACCGGTGATCAGGCCAGGCACCAAGCCGACCATGTGGCCGGCGTTGGCGGGGTCGGCCTTGAAGGCTGCGCTGACGTCCACGCCGTTCAGCTTGACCGACAGCGTGCCGGCCAAGGTGCTGGTGGTGGCGGCCGGCGCTGCGCTCACGTCGATCAGCGCGGTGCTGCCCGAAACGTACTCCGCTTTGGACGACAGGATCTGCACCGTCGGTGCGGGCAGCGGCAGCATGTCGGGGCCGCCGAAGCAGCCACTCAGCAGGCTGCTGGCGGCCACTGCGCATGACGCCAGCAACGGGAATTTGAAGGTTTCAAGACGCATGAGGTCTCCTGTTTTTTGTCGTTTGACCGGCTT
>CANFYD010000238.1 GCA_947450745.1 Burkholderiales bacterium | reverse complement strand
TGCCCGCTGCTCAAGCACACCGGCGCGCCCGCGTAGAAACGGATGTTCGGGTGGCCGATGACCCAGGGGTTGTCGGCAAAACGTGGGTCGAGCGTGGCGTCGGCCACCTCGAACACTTGATCGCTCAGCACCGTGTGGGCGCAAAAAGCGGTGGTGCGAGGCAACTCGGTGATGCCCGACAAACCCACGCTGGCCTTGAACCATTGGCGATGCACGTCGATCAGGCTGACCAGTGCGATCGGCGCAGCGCAAATGATGGACGCCGCCCGCACCAGCGCTTCGAACTCGCCCTCGAGCTCGCTATCGAGCACCTTCAACGCCTGCAGCGCTGCAAGACTTGCTTCTTCGTTAAGACGAAGACCTGCTGACTGCATCTAAAAACTCCTCACGGAAGCAAAAGCCACCGTCTACCTTCTAATTTCAACTCACAAAACGGCAAAAATAGTAAGAAATTTACCAGGCCGTTTCCAAAAACAATTTAACCAAACTTAATTCGCTAAAATTGAATAAGTGTTTTGGAAAAAAGTTCATTAATCGCACAGCGTTGACTGAAAAAACTCAGCTGGGCGGCGGGCTTGGCGACCAAACCAACAAGTCATTTGTCACACAGCCGGCCGCGCCCTGCAACGAGCCAGCAACACGCCGCACGCAGTATCCAAGCTGTCGCGTCATTCACGCGAAGGCTATGTCGAGGCGTTCATGAACAATTTCTCTATTTCACTCATTACTGCTTGCCTTGCCGCCACTGGCGGTGCCGCCATGGCCACCGAGTACGGCCGAGTCCTGTCGTCCACACCGGTAACGGCACAGGTGCTGGTACCTCAGCAGCAATGCACCGATCAACAACAGCCGGTGCCCGCTCGCACCAGCGGCGGCGGCGCGCTGCTGGGCGCGGTGGTCGGCGGCGTGGTGGGCCACAACCTCGGCGATGGCTTTGGCCGCGCGGCGGCTACCAGCTTAGGCGCCGTGGTGGGCAGCGTCATCGGCGACCGTGTCGAGGCCGGCAACACCCCCACGACCGACATCCCCGTGCGCAGCTGCCAGACCTGGACGCGCGCTGAAAACCGGCTGATCGGCTATGACGTGGTCTACGACTATCAGGGTCGACGCTACGCCACGCGACTGGCGCAAGACCCGGGCCCCAGCATTGCGCTGAACGTCAATGTGGTGCCGGCCAGCGATGGCGTGGCGCAAGCGCCGCTCGACGCGCCTAACGCGATGGGCGCGCCCCAAGTGCTGGTGCTCGCCCCGCCCACCGTGGTCTACGTCACACCGCCCAACTACGTCAGTTACGGCAATGGCTACGGGTACGGTTATGGCGGCCCCTGGGTCGGTGCGCTGCCCATCATTGCCGTGGGCGGTTATGGGGCTTATGGGTATTACGGCCACTCCGGCCGCTACGGCGGCCGCGGCCACGGGCGTTAAGTCGCCGACTTGCACCTGCGGTTTGGTTTGGTTTGCTTGGCTCACCTAGGATTCTTCATGAAACGTTTTTTGATCGCTGCATCGCTGGCCGCCCTGAACTTTGCGGCGTTTGCTCTGCCCAACATCGCCGCCGTACAAACCGAGATCAGCCAGGGCCATTACGCTCAGGCCGAAACGATGATGCGCGAAGTGGTGGCCGCCAAACCCGGCAGCGCCAAGGCGCACTACGTCTACGCCGAAATCTTGGCGCATGAAAGACGCTTCGATCTGGCCGCCGAAGAAGCCGCCAGCGCCAAGCGGCTGGACCCGCTGCTGAAGTTCACCCAGCCAGAGAAGTTCAACACCTTCACCCAATTGCTGGCCCGCGAGCAAGCCGACGCCAGGCGCGTCAGCACGCCGGAGCGCGCGGCCACTGCAGCGCTTGTGACAGCGCCTGCACCAGCCCAAGCACGGCGTGAATCGTTCGAATCGCCCGTCAATAACAGCGGTGGCGGCGGCATGCCGGGCTGGGTTTGGGGTCTGGGCGGGGCCGGCTTGGCGTTCGCCGCTTGGCGCATGTTCAGCGCCAGCCAACAAGCCAACCCTGCAGGCGGACAAACAGCCGCCGGCGCGGGTGGCATGCGGGCGATGAACGTGGGCAGCGGACTGCCGTCAAACAATGGTTACGCGTACGCACCCGCTGCGGGCCCAGCGCCGGGCTACGGCCAGCCCGCTTACGCTCCGCAAGCGGCCGCGCCGTCGAGCGGCTTGCTCGGCACCGGTTTGGCGGTGGCCGGCGGCTTGGCGGCCGGGATGATGGTCGAAAAGCTGTTCGAGGGGCACCGCGAAGCCAGCTCGGGCGGTTCCGGGAATTCAGGCGGCTTGGGTGGCTTGGGTAGCAACAGCCCCGCGCCGAATCTGCGCGACACCTCGCCCGGCCTGTTTGAAACTCAAGCGCCCAGCGCGGCCCAAGAACTGGAGCAGCGGCCCATCGACATGGGCACCGGTGACGATTGGGACAGTGGCAGCAGCGCAGCGAGCGACGACAGCGGCGGCTCCGGCGGCAGCGACGATTGGTGAGGCTGCGCGGCGAGCTTGATTCAGCGCCGAACATAATCCGCCCCATTGAGGCCAAGCCTCGTGGGGGACGGAATGTTGAACAAGCAACACCGGCGGCCAACGCCGATCAAGCGAAACACCCGCCAGCGGGCTAACTGCGCCCTGCTGCTGGCGCTGGCTGCCACTGCGGCGTCAGCAGCGCCAGCAGCCACGCCGACTCAAGCCTGCCGCGTCGAAGGCGTGGCCACCGAGTTGCAGTGCGGCAGCCTGCTGCGCCCGCTCGACCCGGCCCGCCCCGCCGGCACGCAAATCACCATTCATTACTTGGTCGTGCCGGCGATGGCGCGCAACAAGCAGGCCGACGCGGTGCTGATGCTGGCCGGCGGGCCGGGCCAGAGCGCCATCGCCATCGCCTCGCTGGTACTGCCCCGTTTGGCGCGGCTGAACAACCGGCGCGATCTGGTCTTCATCGATCAGCGCGGCACCGGCAAGTCGGCACCGCTGCTGTGTGCCGATGAATCCAAATTGCCGATGGCGCAAGCGCTGGACCCGGCCGCGCAGCTGCAGCGGATCCAGCAATGCCAGCGCGACCTGGCCCAGTTGCCACACGGCGACCTGCGCTTTTACACGACGACGCTGGCGATGCAGGACTTCGAGGCGGTGCGCCAGCAGGTGGGCGTGCCGCAGTGGAACCTGATCGGCGCCAGCTACGGCACAAGGGCCGCGCTGGAATATCTGCGCCAGTTCCCGGCCCAGGTGCGACGCACGGTGCTTGACGGCGTGGCCCCGCCGGACATGGTCTTGCCGACCAGCGTCTCCACCGACGGGCAGGCCGCGCTGGATGCCAGCTTGGCCGCTTGCGAAAAAGATCGGCCCGGCTGCGCCCAGCAATTCCCGCAATTGCGCCAGGACTGGGCGGCACTGCTGCTCAGCCTGCCGCGCAGCATCAGCGTCAACCACCCGCTGACCGGCGTGCCGGAGCGCTTCACGCTGACCCGCGAGCTGCTGCTGCGCACGGTGCGCACGCCGCTGTACGCACCGGCCTTGGCTGCCGCCCTGCCCGCTGCCTTGCACGCAGCAGCGGCGACAGGGCGTTTTGAGGGCTTGGTGGGCTTGTCCGGCGCGCTCGGCTCGGGCAAAGCGGTGCAGTTGGCGATGGGCATGCATTTCTCCGTCGTCTGCGCCGAGGACATGCCCAGGATCGCCGCCCAGACCAGCAACCCGCCCGGCCGCGATTTCGGCAGCGGCGATCTGGCGATGTATGCCCAAGTCTGCAAGAGCTGGCCGCAGGGCGAGGTGCCCGCCGCGTTCTACAGCATCCCGCCCTCCACCTCGCCGGTTTTGCTGCTGAGTGGCGGTGCCGACCCGGTGACTCCGCCGCGCCACGGTGAACGGGTCGCCCAAGCGCTGGGCAGCCAAGCGCAACACATCGTGGTGGCCGAGGCCGGCCACGGCGTGATGGGCGTGGGATGCATGCGCGAACTGGTGTTCCGCTTCATCGACGCCAAGCAGGACAGCGCCGCGCTGCCGCAAGACGCCAGTTGCGCCGCGAATATTCCGCGCCCGCCGGTGTTTCTGCCGGTGCAGGCGGCAGCCCTACCCGCCCTGCCCGCCCTGCCGTTCACGCCGGTCACGGCGACCAAGGCGACCAAGAAGCCCCAGCCATGATCGACATCCAGCAAGTCAGCAAACACTTTGTCTCGCGCTCGGGCGGCTCGCTGTGGAAGCGCGCATCCAAGCACATCGTTCATGCGGTGCAAGGCGTCACGGTGGAGGCTGCCAACGGCCGCATCACCGGCCTGCTGGGGGCCAACGGGGCCGGCAAGACAACCACCTTGCGCATGCTGGGTGGCTTGTTCCCGCCGGACAGCGGCAGCATCACGGTGGACGGCATTGCCGTGGCCGAGCAGCCTCGCTTGGCGCTGGCTCGCATGGGCATCTTGGGCGATGCCCACGGGCTTTACCCGCGCTTGTCGGCGCGTGAAAACATCATCTACTTCGGCCGACTGCAGGGTATGGACGCCGAGGCTGCCAACGCCCGCGCCGAGGAGCTGGCGCGGTTGCTGGACATGGGAGCGATCTTGGACCGCCGGGCCGAGGGCTTCAGCCAGGGCGAGCGGATGAAAACCGCGCTGGCGCGAGCGCTGGTGCATGACCCCGCCAACATCGTGCTGGACGAGCCGACCAACGGCCTCGACGTGCTGGCCACGCGCTCGCTGCGGGAGGCGCTGCGCCACTTGCGCTCGCCTGCCGGTGGCAGTAAATGCATCGTTTTTTCGACCCACATCATGCAGGAGGTGGAGCAGTTGTGCGACCGCGTCGTCATCGTTGCCCATGGCCGCAGCGTGGCGGAAGGCACGGTGGACGAATTGCTGGCGCTGGCCGGTGAAAGCAAGTTCGAGGAGGCTTTCGTGAAGCTGGCGTTTGATCACAAAAATGAGGTGGCGGCATGAAGCAGAACATGAAGGTGGACGCTCGGCTGCTGCGCAATTTCTGGATCATCCTGGTCAAGGAGGTGGTGGACGCCTTGCGTGACCGGCGCACGCTGTTGCGGCTGCTGGTGCCAGCCGTGCTGATGGGGCCGCTGCTGCTGCTGGCGCTGTCAGGCCTGATTTCCTCGCTGGAGGACCGGGCCGAAAAGCGCGAGCTGCTGGTGGCCGGCATCGAACATGCACCGACGCTGCGCAACTACCTGGAGCGCCAGACCTACGTCATCAAAACCGCCCCGGCCGACTACGAGGCCAGGCTGCGCGCCACCACCTTGCTGGAGCCGGTGCTGGTGATCGGCAAGGACTTCGAGCGCCAGCTGCTGGAAGGCGATAGGCCGACGGTGGAGTTGGTCAGCGACAGCGCCAACCAGCGCGCCGGTGCCGGACTGCCCAGCTTGCAGCGTTTGATGGGCGGCTTCAACCGCGAACGGGCCAGCCTGAATCTGGCGCTGCGCGGTGTCTCGATCGACCTGCTGCAACCGGTGACGGTGGAGGAGCGCGACCTGGCCAGTGCGCAAGCCCGCGCCGCCCGCATCACCGGCATCATCCCGATGTTCATCATCATGGCGGTGCTCTACGGCGCGCTGACCGCCGCGCTGGACAGCACAGCCGGTGAGCGCGAGCGAGGCTCGCTGGAGCCGCTGCTGATGAACCCGGTGCAGCAATTTGCCCTGGTGCTGGGCAAATGGGGGGCGGTGGCGCTGCTGGGCATGGCGGTGGCCTTGCTGGCCAGCTTGAGTTTTGTGCCGGCGCAGTGGCTGCTCAAGAGCGACAGCCTGCAAGCGATGTTCCAGTTTGGCGCTGCCGAGGTGGTGGCGTTTTTGTTGCTGCAACTGCCGCTGGCGGCCGGCCTGGGCGCCGTGCTGATGGCCTTTGCCATCCGCTCCAAGACCTTCAAGGAAGCGCAGGCCGGCAGCACGCTGGTGGTGACGGTGGTCGGCATGGCCCCGCTGGTCAGCCTGCTCAACCCGGGCGGTGATGCGGGTTGGTATTTGTGGGTGCCCGGGCTGGCGCAGAACACGCTGATGATGCTGGTGCTGAAAGGCGAGGCCTTGAGCGCCGCCCAAGTGCTGCCCGGCGTGCTGGTCGGCGCGCTGCTGACGGTCAGCAGTTTGATGTATGTGGCGCACTCGATGCGCGGTGCTGTTGCGCGCTGATGTAGTGCGCGTGGGACTTACGCAAAACCGCCCCAGCGTCGTTCATCCGCCTTGCTGTACAGGCGTACTGTCTGCGGCGTCCTGTCTGCGGCGTACTGCCTAGCTGGGACAGTTCTGCGTAAGTCCTAGGGATAGCAGATCAATGCAAACCTAAAGCCCGTTCGACCACGTATTGCCAAGGCAGGGCGTGCACGATTTCATTCAAACGGCAG
>CANFYD010000237.1 GCA_947450745.1 Burkholderiales bacterium | reverse complement strand
GCCGCGCCGACCGCTGCGCCAACTGCTGCACCGACAGCCGCGCCAACTGTCGCACCGACAGCCGAGCCAACCGCCGCGCCGACAGCTGCACCAACCGCCGTGCCAACGGCTGCACCAACCGCTGCACCAACCGCTGCGCCAACCGCCGCACCGACGACTTCACCCACGGCGGCACCGACCAGCCCTTCGTTTGGCAACGGTTCGAGCACGGGAAGCATCAAGCCTCCTCCCGCGCCGACCGGCCCGACAGTGGCCCCAACGGCAGGGCCAACAAGTTCACCGACGGCCACACCCACTGCCGCGCCGACTGCGTCCCCTACCGCCGCACCGACCGCTGCACCAACGGCAACGCCAACCGCCGCACCGACCGCTGCGCCAACCGCGACTCCGACTGCGTCGCCCACAGCCGCACCGACGACTTCACCCACAGCGGCACCGACCAGCCCGTCCACAGGTAACGGTGCAAGCACGGGAAGCATCAAGCCGCCGCCCGCGCCGACCGGCCCGACAGTGGCCCCAACGGCAGGGCCGACAAGTTCACCGACGGCCTCACCCACTGCCGCGCCGACCGCATCCCCGACCGCTGCACCCACAGCTGCACCGACAGCAGCTCCAACCGCGACTCCGACAGCGTCGCCAACAGCAGCACCCACGGTGGCTCCAACGGCGGCACCGACCAGCCCCTCGGAGGGCAACGGCGCAAGTACGGGGAATATCAAGCCGCCGCCTGCGCCGACTGGCCCGACAACTGCCCCTACCGCAGCACCGACCGCCGCGCCTACGGCCGCACCGACCAACCCCTCAGTGGGCAATGGGGGCAGCACGGGGACCGTCAAGCCACCGCCAGCGCCGACAGGCCCGACAACTGCCCCCACGGCTTCGCCAACCGCTGCTCCGACATCCGCACCGACGGTAGCGCCAACAGCGGCACCGACCATTGCCCCGACGGCGGCTCCGACTTCCGCACCGACGGCAGCGCCGACAGTTGCACCCACGATTGCACCGACGGCGGCACCGACGGCGGCACCGACGTGGGCACCTACTGGCGCTCCGACGGCTGCGCCCACCGCCGCGCCGACGGCATTACCTACAAACTCACCCACAGCCCAGCCCGCGCCGCTGTCCATCAGCCAGGTGGCGGCGGACACCGTCGAATTCATGGGCTCAGACAACGCGACGGCCACCTCGATCGCGGCGCGGCTTGGTTTTGGCGGGCTGACTCGTCCCCTCAGTGCACAAGCCCAGTCAATCAGGCCGCAGTTGATCGTCCGTCCGGGGCTGGAGGTCCGCTCGTCCGGCGATCTCCGCTTGCAGTCCGATTGGACGCAGCCCACCCTCACTCAAGCGCAATTGCTCGCCGTACCGCAAGCCGGCGAAGCCACCATCACGCTGCGTGCCGCCGGCGACCTGCTCGTGCAAGCCAGTTTGAGCACCGGCTTCAGGCCGTCACCGGTCGAGGGCGCGGGCTTGGTCGGCACCTCGACGCGGGCGGGTTCCATCCGCTTGGTGGCCGGAGCGGATCTGGCCAGCGTCGATGCGTCGGCGCTGCAGTATTTCGACCCCATGACGAAGGGCAAGGGTTCGCTACAGATCGGCCTGGCCTTGCAGCCGGGCCAGACCCAACCCCAGGCAGTGACGGTGCGCAGCACGGTCGGGCGCATAGCCTTGGCGGCGGCGCGCGATATTCAGCTGTTGAACAGTGCGGCGACGCTGCTGACGTTGGGCGTGCCCGCCGGTTTGGCGGCGCTTGCGCCTGCTGTTGCTCCTTCCGCAGCACCCACTGCGCTCGCCGCTGCGGTGGCGAGCAGCACCACCGAGCCGTCGGTGGGCAACGGCGCCAGCACCGGGGTGGTGGCGCCGCCAGCAGCACCAACAGCGCCGGGCCAGACCAGCGCGCCGACCGTAGCCCCGACCTTGGCGCCCACAGCCGCGCCGACCCTGGCTCCGACTGCCGCACCCGCCGTGGTGATCGACCCGCTGCCTGCGACGATTTATCAAACGATGCTGGATAACCTGGGCCAGAACCTGGGCAGCAGCGGCATCAGCCCGTTCACCGAGGGCGGCGGTGGCATCACGCTGACGGCCGGCCGCGATGTGGTGGGCAGCACGCCGGTCAGCAGCCAACGCTATGTCAGCGACTGGCTCTGGCGTGCCCGCACACAAGACATGACGAGTGCCTGGTTTGCGCGCCCCGAGCTGTTCCAGCAGGGCTTGGCAACGCTGGGCGGTGGCCATGTGGTGGTGCGGGCCGGGCGTGACGTCAGTCACCTCAGTGCGGCAGCGGCCAGCAGCGGTTTCGCCGGCTTGACGGCCGAAGGTGCGGCGGCCAACGGCAGCGCAGCCGACCGGCAGTTTGGCGGCGGCTCGGTCAGCGTGCAGGCCGGCCGCGACGTGATCAGCGGTCAGCTGATGGCGTCCAGACAGGCGCTGGACATCAAGGCGGGTGGTGCGGTGCAGCGCGATGCGACGCTCAGCCTGGTGCTCGATCCTGGCCTGCAGTTGATTTATCAAGATGGGGCGCTGCGAGTCCAAAGCGGTCGCGATCTGGAGGTGGCCAGCGCGCGCAACTTTGCCTATGCCTTTGCCAGTGATGCCAACACGCTGGGGCAAGCCTTGACCTTGCAGGCGCAGGACAAATCAGCCAGCCTGCTGCTGCAAAGCGCGGCCGGGTCGGTCAGTTACGAGGGCGCTGCCCAGCTGCGCGCGTTTGGCGGCAGCGATGCATTGGCGCAAGTGCTGCCGATCGACTTGCGAGTGCTGGCACCGCATGGCGGGGTCACTTTGGGCACAGCCCTGCAATGGAGTGCGGTGGCCGATCCGTCTTTGGCACGCACCTGGGTGGCGTCGCAAGGCGATCTGAAAATGAGCAATTTCGAGGTGCTGGCGCTGGGCGCCGGTGTGCCAGATGCCGGCTCCGACCGCTTGACGCAGGACCTGCTGTTGAGCGAGAGCCGCACGCTGACTCGCGATGCGCTCGGGCAAGCGCAATTGGATCAAACCGGCCGCGCGGCGGCGTTGTTCGTGTCCGGCCAGGCCGACCTGCTGTTGCAGGGCGCGCTGATCTCGGCGCGTCCGGTGGAGTTGCGTGCTGCGCGTGACGTGCGGGTGGCGGCCACCGGCAGCTTGGCAGTTCAGCACCAAGTGCCAGCCGCTGGTCAGCCGGTGGAAACGACGGTGGTGAAGGCCGGCCGCGATCTGATCTTCAGCGCTGGCAGCAGCAACTCCGGCATCGACATTGCCGGCCCGGGCGAGTTGCTGGTGCTGGCCGGCCGCGATGTGGATCTGGGCGGCGGGCGCGGCCTTGTGGCCAGTGGCAACCTCGCCAACGGTGTGTTGTTGCCCGCGCGCGGCAGCAACGTCACCGTGGTGGCGGGCTTGCGGGATGATGGTCTGGACTATCAGTCCGCCGCGCAGTTGGGCTTTCACGTGCTGGGTGCTTCCGGCTTGAGCGGCAAACAGGGCCAGGCCTATGCCTTGCTGGGCGGCAAGCTCAGCGCCGCCGCCTTCGATCAACTGGACGCGGCCAGCCAACTGGCCGCCTTGCGCGAGCTGATCGGCACCGCGAGTTTGGATGTGGGCTTGGCGAGCTATGTGCGCGGCCTGCCAGCCCGTGCCTCGGTCAGCGAGCAGCGTTTGCGCATGGCCAGCTCACTCGGCAAGGGGCTCAATGACGCAGCGGTGGACGAGGCCTTGAAGTTGGCGGGCAATCTGTTGGAGCCGGCTTGGTCTGCCTTGAGTGCCGCGCAGGCGCTGCAGGTGTTTGCCGGCCTGCCGGTGGCGCAGCAAGCGCAGGCGATGAGTCGCTTGCTGCTTGGTCAGCTTTCCACACAGACGGCGGCACAGCGGATAGCCATTTTGCAAGCGCTGGCCGACCCGGTGCAACTCGCAGCGCTTGTCAGCTTTGTGCAGCGCGCCAGTGGCGAGTCGCTGGACACGGCGCAGGCCTTGGCGCGCTTCGAAGCGCTGCCGGTCGAACGCCAGATGCCGCTGCTCAACCGCATGCTGATCGGCGAGCTGCGCACCGCCGGCCGCGCCGCCTCGCAACTGGACGGCGATGAACGCTGGGCGCGCTATGCCAGCGGCTATCTGGCCATCGACCTGCTGTTCCCGCAAGGCCGGCCTGCGGCCACGCTGCGCATGCCGACCAGCCAGATCAAGACGATGCAGGCGGCCGACATCACCGTGCTCAATCTCGGTGGCGGCGCCAATGCCGGCGAAGTGGCCGCCACCGGCGCAGGCAAAAAGGCCACCGAGCTGGGTTTGGTGACCGTCAATGGCGGCAACATCAGCACGGTCGTGCGCGGCAACTTCGAGGTCAACCAGTCCCGTGTGTTCACGTTGGGCCAAGGCGATGTGCTGATGTGGTCGTCCGCCGGCAACATCGACGCCGGGCGCGGTGCCAAAACGGTCAGCGGCGCACAGGCACCGGTGCTGCGTCTCGATGAACAGGGCCGTCTGGTGTTCGACACCTCCGGCTCCTTCAGCGGCAGCGGCATTGCCGTGTTGAACGCCGGCAGCAATCTGGACCTGTACGCGCCGACTGGTGAGATCAACGCCGGTGAGGCCGGCATCCGCGCTAAGGGCAATGCCTTCCTGGGAGCCGAGCGCTTGGTCAATGCGAACGACATCCAGGTGGCCGGCAACCGCAGCGGTGTGGTGCCCGCCGTGGTCGCCAATGTGGCTATCAGCCTGCCGGCCAGCGAGGCGATCAGCAGCGCCTCGGCTACCGGTGTGACCAGCGAAAAGGACGAAGACGAGCGCAAGCGTGGCCGCAGCCGTCGCCAGATCTTGCTCGAATTCCTCGGCTTTGGCGCCAGCAACTGACTATTCAACTCAATCACTGATTCCGGACCATCACATGCGCAAAGCACTACTTGCACTGACCCTCGTTGCCAGCGGCCTGGCCTTGCCGGGCGTCGCCCAGGCCTGGTGGAACGCCGACTGGGCGCAACGCACCCGCATCACGCTGAACACCTCCAGTCTGGGGCTGGAAACCAAGGAGGCGGTCAACCAAGTGGCCGTGGCGGTGCGGCTGCACTCGGGCAATTTCGACTTCACGGCCGCCAAGGAGGACGGCGCTGACCTGCGCGTGCTGGCGGCCGACGACAAGACGCCGTTGAAGTTCAGCATCGAGCGCTTTGACAGCATCAATGAGCTGGCCGTGTTGTGGGTGCAAGTGCCCAGCGTGCTGCCGAGCAGCGACAAAAATCAGTTCTACATCTACACCGGCAATGCCAAGGCCGCGCCGGAGCCGGGCGACACGGTGGCAGCCGCAGGCTTCGATGCGGCCACGTTGGCGGCCTTTCACTTCAGCGACAAGCCGGCGGCCGGTGCCGATCATCAAGGCATCGTGAAGCCGGTGGGCGTGGTCAATGTGGAAGCGAATGGTCTGCTGGCGGCCAGCGCCAAGCTGGACGGCACGGCCATCGTCTACCCGCTGAGCGACAAAGCCGTCATCGACGGCGGCAACCAACTCACAGTCAGCCTGTGGGTGCGTTTGAATGAGGTGTCACGCGCCGGTCTGCTGCAGTGGGGCGGCCTGAAGCTCGGCCTCAAGGACGGCAAGCTGCTGGCCAGCGCCGGCAAGACCGAGCTGAGCGGCGGTGAGGTGACGGCGGCGCGCTGGATCCATCTGGCCCTGCGTTTGGGGATGGGCAAGGCGACCTTGTTTGTGGGCGGCGTGCAGGTGGCGCAGGGTGACATGGCAACGCCGGTGCTGGGCAATGAGTTGCGTGTGGGTGACGACAAGGCAACTCTGGGCCTGCTGGACGAGCTGCAACTGTCCAGCAATTTGCGCAGCGCCGACTGGTTGGCGGTCAGCGCCGGCGCGCAGGGTGCGGAGAGCAAGTTGGTCGCTTCGCAGCGCGAGGAAGCCGGCTCGGCCGAGGGCGAACACCAGGGCCATATGGGCATTCTGGTGAAGAACCTGACGACCGATGCCTGGATCGTGATCGGCATCCTGGCCATCATGTTTGTCATCGCCACTTGGGTGACGATCACCAAGGCGGTGCTGGTCAGCCGGGCCGACACCGACAACCGCAAATTTCTGAAGCGTTTTCGCGATGCCGACAAGGATCTGCTGACGCTGGAAGCCGGTGGCAGCCACCAGCATTCACCGCTGTTCAGGCTCTACAAGGCCGGCATTGTCCAGTTGGACAAACGCAGCATCGGCCAGCCCGGCGCGGCCGGTTTGAGCGGTGCATCAATGAACGCGGTGAAGGCCTCGGTGGATGCCGACTTCGTGCGCGAGAACGCCCACCTGAACTCGCACATGGTGCTGCTGACGATTGCCATCTCCGGCGGCCCGTTTTTGGGCCTGCTCGGCACGGTGGTCGGCGTG
>CANFYD010000236.1 GCA_947450745.1 Burkholderiales bacterium | reverse complement strand
CAGTTCTTTGACAAAAAGAACTTCAAGGAATTCCGTGAAGGCACCACCGGCAAGTTCGTTGGCGTCGGCATCGAAATCGGCATGGAAGACGGTCTGGTCAAGATCGTCTCGCCGATCGAGGGTTCGCCCGCCTTCCGTGCTGGCCTGAAAAGCGGTGACCTGATCAGCAAGATCGACGACACGCTGGTACGCGGCCTGAGCCTGGATCAAGCCGTCAAGCGAATGCGCGGCGAGCCCAGCACCAAGGTTCAGCTGACCATCTTCCGCAAGAGTGAGAGCCGCACCTTCCCCGTCACCATCATGCGCGAAGAGATTCGTGCCCAGAGCGTGCGCTCCAAGGTGCTGGAGCCAGGCTATGCATGGTTGCGCGTCAGCCAGTTCCAGGACCAGACGGTTGAAGATTTCGCTCGCAAGCTCGAAGAAATCTACAAGCAAGAGCCCAATCTGAAGGGCTTGGTGCTGGACTTGCGCAATGACCCGGGCGGCTTGCTCGAAGCGTCGGTGGCAATCTCGGCCGCCTTCCTGACCAAGGACCTGGAGGTCGTCAGCACCAACGGTCAGATCGCCGACTCCAAGGCCAGCTTCAAGGCCAACCCCGATTCTTATATGCGCCGCGGCGGTGCCGATCCCTTGCGCCGCTTGCCGGCCGCACTGAAGAACGTGCCACTGGTGGTGTTGGTCAATGAAGGTTCGGCTTCCGCCAGCGAGATCGTCGCCGGCGCCCTGCAGGATCACAAGCGCGCGCTGATCATGGGCGCGCAGACCTTCGGCAAGGGTTCCGTGCAAACGGTGCGTCAACTGAGCGCCGACACCGCACTGAAGATCACCACGGCCCGTTACTACACGCCGAGCGGCCGCTCGATTCAGGCCACCGGCATCGTGCCGGACATCATGTTGGACGAAACGGCCGAGGGCAATGTGTTTGCCGCCCTGCGCACCCGCGAAGCCGACCTTGAAAAGCACCTGAACAACGGCAAGGAAGAAAAAGACGAAGTGCGCGAAAAGGCCCGTGAAGAAGCGCGCCAGAAGCTCGAAGCCGAGTTTGCCAAGCGCAACGAGCCCCCCAAGCCCTTGCCTGAATTTGGCAGCGCCGAAGACTTCCAGCTGATGCAAGCCTTGAACCAGTTGAAGGGCAAGCCGGTGATGGTGTCCAAGTCAGCGGTCGAGCGCAAGGCTGAAGCAAAGGCCAGCGAATAAAGCCTCGCTGAAGAGTCAACGGCCCGCCTTTCAGCGGGCCGTTTTACTTGGCGAGCAAGCTATGCTGATCTGCATGAATGACGAGCAACTACTGCGCTACTCGCGCCACATCCTGTTGGATGAGATCGGCATCGAAGGGCAACAACGTTTGCAGCAAGCCCACGCGCTGATCATCGGTGCCGGTGGTCTGGGCTCTCCGGTCGCGCTCTATCTGGGCACGGCCGGTGTCGGGCAGATCACCCTGGTCGATGACGACAGCGTGGAGCTGACCAATTTGCAGCGCCAGATCGCCCACACGGTGGCTCGAATCGGCATGGCCAAGGTCGACTCGGCAGCGCAGAGCATTGCCGACATCAACCCGGATGTGCAAGTCACCACGCTTGCGCAGCGGGCCGATGCGGCGCTGCTCGACGAATGGGTGGCGCGCGCCGACGTGGTGCTGGACTGCAGCGACAACTTCGCCACCCGGCAGGCCGTCAACCGCGCTTGCGTGACACACGGCAAGCCGCTGGTGTCGGGCGCGGCGATCGGCTTTGACGGCCAAATCAGCGTCTACGACAGCCGCCAGCCAGCTGCCCCTTGCTATGCCTGCCTGTTCCCGCCGGACAGCGCCATCGAGGAAGCACAGTGCGCCACGATGGGCGTGTTTGCGCCGCTGGTCGGCATCATCGGCAGCATGCAGGCGGCCGAGGCGCTGAAGTTGCTGATCAGCGGCTTCAGCGCTGAAAGCACTCAGCGCGGCTTGCACACCGGCTTGGCCGGCCGCTTGCAAATGCTCGATGCCCGCCGCATGGAATGGAGCGAAATACGCGTGCAGGCTGATCCTGAGTGCAGCGTGTGCAAACATTTGAAGCGCCTCGCCCCCCTCTCCTGAAAGTCTACTGCCCAGTGTTTTCAGCACCTCGTCAACCGATCAACCACTCAATCCCACAGCCTCCACCCGACTCCCCATCCATCATGAACAAGCGCATCGATCTCACCGCACGCAATTTCCCCAGCGCCAAGGAAGAAGCCAAGACTACCGTCCCGCTGCCCAACTACGACGGCCCCGGCAGCGCTTACCGGCTGGCCTTCGACGACAACGAGTTCTTGCTGCGCGACGAGTTGCGGCCGGTGCGCATGCAACTCGAATTGCTCAAGCCCGAGCTGATGCAGCAGGAGATGGGCATCAAGTCGACCATCGTGATGTTCGGCAGCGCTCGCATCCACGCGCGTGATGCCGCCGAAACCTTGCTGGCGGCAGCGCAAATCCTGGGCGAGCCGGCCGCCATCAAACGGGCCTCGATGCAAGTCAGTATGAGCCACTATTACGAGGAGGCGCGCCGCTTCGCCGGCATCGTCACGAAAGTATCGACCGAGCGCGCCAACCCGATTTATGTGGTCACCGGCGGCGGCCCCGGCATCATGGAAGCGGGCAATCGCGGCGCTTACGAGATTGGCGGCAAAAGCATCGGCTTGAACATCGTGCTGCCGCATGAGCAGCACCCGAACCCCTACATCACGCCGGAACTGTGCTTTCGCTTCCACTATTTCGCGCTGCGAAAAATGCACTTCCTGATGCGCTCGGTGGCCTTGGTGTGCTTCCCCGGTGGCTTTGGCACGCTGGACGAATTGTTCGAGACCATGACGCTGATCCAGACCGGCAAATGCCGGCGTCGCCCGATCCTGCTGTTTGGGCGCGAGTTCTGGACCCGCCTGATCAACTTCGAACTGTTGATCGAGACCGGCATGATCAGCCCCGGCGATGAAAAAATGTTCCACTTCGTCGAAACTGCCGAGGAAGCCTGGGCGCTGCTGGAAAAGGAATACGACATGAACCCCGGTGCTGGCGTCGTTGCCAGTGCAGGCAGTGCCGATTGAAGGCTGGATCAACGAGGAAATTGCATGACCCAACTTAGAGCGGTATCCCTGATCGGTGCGCCGACCGACATCGGTGCCGGCGCGCGCGGTGCCAGCATGGGCCCAGAGGCGATGCGCGTGGCCGGCCTGACCGCTGCGCTGCAAAGCCACGGCGTTGAAGTGATGGACCGAGGCAACATCAGCGGCCCGGCCAACCCCTGGCTGCCGCCGGTCGATGGCTACAGGCATTTGGCCGAGGTGACGGCCTGGAACCAGTCGGTGCATGACGCGGTGCATGCCGAATTGAAGCTGGGCCGCATGCCAATTCTGCTGGGCGGCGACCATTGTCTTGGCATCGGCTCGGTCAGCGCCGTGGCCAGGCATTGCCGTGAAGTGGGCAAGAAGCTGCGGGTGCTGTGGCTGGACGCGCATGCCGACTTCAACACCAGCGCGCTGACGCCCAGCGGCAACACCCACGGCATGCCGGTGGCGGTGCTGTGCGGCTTTGGCCCGCAACAGTTGATTGAAATCGGCGGCCAGGTGCCGGCGATCAACCCGAAGTGGGTGCGCCAGATCGGCATCCGCAGCGTCGATGCCGGCGAGAAGCGCTTCGTCCATGAACAAGACCTGGAAGTCTTCGACATGCGCTACATCGACGAGATGGGCATGCGCCACACGATGGAGCTGGCCCTGGCCACGCTGGACGCCAACACCCATTTGCACGTCAGCTTCGATGTGGACTTTCTCGACCCCGACATCGCTCCTGGCGTCGGCACCACCGTACCCGGAGGGCCAACCTACCGCGAAGCCCATTTGTGCATGGAGATGATTGCCAACTCCGGCTTCATGGCCTCGCTCGACCTGATGGAGCTGAACCCCGCACTCGATTTGCAGAACAAGACCGCCAAAGTCGCCGTCGACTTGATCGAGTCGCTGTTCGGCAAGTCAACGCTGATGCGCAAGGTTTGAGCTAAAAACCTCAGGCATCACGCGCTGACGATCCAGCCTTCCAGCGGGTCTATCTCGGCGGGCAAACCGTAGCCGGGCTGAGTCTGCGCCCAGGCGGCCTGCAGCAGGCACAGCACCGCGTCGAGGCGGTCGCCGCTGGCGTCGTCGACCAAGGACTCGCGCTGCGCATGGCTCAGCTTGAGCCGCAGGCCCAGCCGGCTGCGGCCTTGCTCCAGTCCATCGATCAGGTCCTTGCGTGCAATCAAACGGTCCGGCGTCTGCTTGACGCGGTCATCGCTTTTGTAGCTGCGCCGGCCCAAAAACTCCCGCGCCAGCAAACCGGGGTAGGCCTCCAGCGCCACCCGGTTCGGGTCACCGCGCTGCAAGCCCGGCAGCTCAGCGCCGGCCTGCAGCAGCAAGGGCACACCGGCATGCAGCATGAAGGCGACCGGTGGGTTGACCCATTTCATGCTGGATGAGGAGCCGGCGGGGATGTCGCACGCACGATGCGCAAATTTGCCCCCGACCGGGCGACTGTCGCAAAAGGCCGCGAAGGTGGCGCGGATTTCGTCCCGCGAGAGTTGAAAGTAATGCTGCATCAACGCTGACCATTGCTGCGGCCAATCGAGCGCCAGCACCAGCTCGCGCGGCAGACCAAAGGGAAAGTCGAAGCCGCCCAGCCAAGGCTCGGGCTGAGCCAAAAAATCGCCGAGGGCCGGCAGGGTGTCAAAGTTGAGCAGGCCTTCGAGCCGCAAGACCTGGCCTTGGCGCAGGCCTTGGGCCAGGGTGATCGGCTTGCGGCGCGTGGGGGCGCTGCTGAAATCCACCCCTATCAAGGGGCTTGGCTTATTTGTCGGGCTAGAGTGCATGGCACGCAATGTACCGTCCCGCGAATTCCCTGTCAGGAGCCATGATGTCAGCAGCAGAACCCAAGCCCGAAGCCCCCAAGACGCCGGTCGATCTGGAGAAGAAAGCGCCGCCGGTCGAGCGCTTGGTGGTGACCGAACACAAGCTGGTGGTCGGCCAGCGCACACTCGACTACACCGCCACTTGCGGCACCTTGCTGCTGCGCGAGGTGGATGAAAAGGACGGCGAGAGCAAGGGCAAGAAAACCCGGGCCAGCGTGTTCTTCATCGCCTACACGCTGAATGCGGGCAAGCCCTCGGGCAAGTCGTCCGACAAGAAAGCCGCCAAGCTGGCCGAGCGGCCGCTCACCTTCAGCTTCAACGGCGGGCCGGGCAGCTCCAGCGTCTGGCTGCACCTGGGCCTGCTCGGGCCGCAGCGGGTGCCGACCGACGAGATGGGCCAATGCGGCGCGCCGCCCTATGCCTTGACCGACAACGAGTTCACCCTGCTGACCGACTCGGACCTGGTCTTCATCGACCCGATCGGCACCGGCCATTCGCGCGTGGCCGACGGTGAAAAGCTTGCCGAATATCACGAGTACCAGCGCGATCTGGACGCCGTCGGCGAGTTCATCCGCCTCTATCTGACGCGCAATGGCCGCTGGTCCAGCCCCAAGTATCTGATCGGCGAAAGCTACGGCACGACGCGCGCGGCGGGCCTGTCGCGCCACTTGCAGGAGAAGCACAACATCCATGTCAACGGCCTGATGCTGGTGTCGATGGCGGTGGACTTTCAAACCCTCAGCTTCGACCACGGCAACGAGCTGCCCTACCCGCTCTATTTGCCGACCTACGCCGCCACTGCCTGGTACCACCAAGCGTTGAAACCGGCGCAGCAAAAGAAGGCCTTGAAGGACTTGGTGGCCGAGGCGGAAGCCTTTGCCAACGGCGAATACTGGTCGGCGCTGATGCAGGGCTCACGCTTGGGCGCCGAGCAGCGCCAGCGGGTGGCCGAAAAACTGTCCAGCTTCAGCGGCCTGAGCACCGCCTATTTGCTGCGCTGTGACCTGCGGCCGACCGAATTCCGCTTCTTCAAGGAGTTGCTGCGTGAGCGTGGGCAGACGGTCGGCCGCCTGGACAGCCGCTTTCTCGGCCTCGACCGCGACGACGCCGGCGAGCATCCGGAAGAAGACGCCGGCATGAACAATCTGGTCGGTGCCTACGCGGTGGGCATCAACCGGCTGCTGCACGAGACGCTGAAGTTCGACAGCGACGCGCCCTATCACGTGATTGCGCCGCTCTGGAAGACTTGGTCCTGGAAGGGCTTCGAGAACCGCTATGTCAACGTCGGCGACAGCCTGCGCCGCGCCATGCATGCCAACCCTGCGATGCGCGTCTACGTGGCCAGCGGCTATTACGACCTGGCCACTCCCCATGCGGCCGGCGACTACACGCTCAGCCACCTGGGTCTGCACGCCAGCTTGCAGAGCAATGTCAGCATCAGCTACTTCGAGGCCGGCCACATGATGTACAT
>CANFYD010000235.1 GCA_947450745.1 Burkholderiales bacterium | reverse complement strand
TCGACAGCGCCACCAGTGGCTCGGCCAGCGTTGGGTGGGGGCCTTTTTCGGTCAGCGGGCATTACTCGCACAGCAATTCGAAAGACATGGCCAAAGCGACTTTCGACGGTGGCAGCATCCGCATCCCCGGCATGCAGATCGTCGCTTGGATCAGCGAGATCATGCCCAAATCACCCCCTGCGGTTGCGCCCGCTGCTGGCTAGTGAATCGGCCGGTTGATAAGGGCTGGGCGCGTCGGGCCGCAGTGGGCAAGTGATGCGGTTGAAGCGAGCCGTTGAGGCACCACAAGGGGTTTGGCATGAGCATGTTCGCTGCGGTATCCCAAGCGCTGGGTCAGGCGATTCCTCCCCACAAGGCCTTGCGCGGCCATGCCCTGTATCGGGATGTGATGCAGGGCTCAGTAGCGGTGTTGGCTGGCTTTGAAGCTGCCAAACCGGTGCTGCAGTTGAATCCTTTCCCTGTCACCTTGCGACCGCATGACTATGCCAACGCCTTGTCGAGCGGCAACCCTGGGGGTGACCTCGCGGCGCTCTGGGCCTTTCGCCAGTTGGTCGATCCTGTGCCGGAGTTCTCGACCTACTACGCAGCCAGCATGGCTTCGACCGAATCGGTCTATCGGCTGATTGCCGGCGGTGCCAGCTTGGTCTCGGCCAACCCCTTTGTGGCGTCGGTCATCGCCGACGCCCGGCGGGCGGTGGCTGCGGCCCAGACCTATCCCAACCTCGATCACACGCCGGGCAGTTGGCTGCCTGTGCTCGCCACGCCGGGCGACTGGAGCACGGCCACCGAGGCTTACAGCGACCTCGAGATCGACCTTTCAGGCCCGGATTCCGGCAATGGCGCGTTCACCGTGTTGGGTCAATCGCACACCGATTTGAGTTTGAACATCGGCGCTGCCAGCCACCCAGGCTCCGCCGGTACACGGGGTATTTTCTCGGCTGCGGGTGGCTTGACGCGCTCGCAAGCGGTTGGCCCCGGCACGTCGCTGCGGGGTGTGAAGATGAAGTACCAGACGATCAGCCTGGGCCGGCCCTGGCTCAGTGCCATGTTGTTCAGCTTGGGTGGCTGGACGCTGGCGGGCCAGCCGCCCGGCTTCTGTTCGTCGGGCGATCTTGTGCACAACCCGGGCATCTTGCCCTTGATTCCCAGCGAGTTGCTGGTCGCAACCGAGGTTGAAGTCGACGGAGCTTGGGGCGCGGCCGACAAGCCCTGGGTCGACGCTGCGCAGGCCGGGACGTCGTCCCTTGCGGTCGGGCCATTTCCTGTCGGTCAAGCGGCGCGCGGCGCTTCGATTCACGTCATCGGCTGGGTCAGCTCCTTCGTGCCGCGCTCACCGCAGCAATAGATTGACTTGTGGCTCTGACTTCGACCCAAACCCATGCGATATCCGAAACATATACGTTTCGTATATTATGCGCAGCATGGGAATTGTCAAAATATCAGTCCAAATGCACGAGAGCCTGCGCATTGCCAGTCATGCGCTCTCCCGTTCGATCAACGCTCAAGCCGAGCACTGGATGCGCATCGGCTTGCTGGCCGAGTTGCACCCGGACCTGGATCACCGCGAGATTTGCCAATTGCTGATCCGCGCTGAGCAGGCCGGCGGCTTGGATCTCGACACGGCGGTGGCGTGCCGCAGCGCTTCGCAGTTGCCTGCCGTGCCGGTGACGGCTGCCGCTTCGAAGGGCCTGCAATGAGGGGCAGCGTCAAGATCCGCACGGCGGAGGAAATCGGCAAGGCCAAAGTGGCCGGTCGCTTGGCCGCGCAAGTGCTGCAAATGATCACGCCGCATGTGCAGCCCGGTGTCAGCACCGACGCCATCGACAAGCTCTGCCACGACTACATCGTCGATGAGTTGAAGGTGACGCCGGCCAATATCGGCTATCACGGCTTCCCCAAGACACTGTGCAGCTCGGTCAACGAAGTGGTGTGCCACGGCATCCCCTCGGCTGCCAAGATCCTGAAGGAAGGCGACATCGTCAACCTCGATGTGGCGTTGATCAAGGACGGCTGGTTCGGCGACACCAGCCGCATGTACTTCGTCGGCGAGCCCAAGCCGGCGGCGCGCCGCTTGGTCAACACCACCTACGAGGCGATGCGTGCAGGCATCATGAAAGTGCGCCCTGGCGCGACGCTGGGCGATGTCGGGTACGCCATTCAGAGCGTGGCCCACCGCGACGGTTTCAGCGTCGTGCGCGAATATGGCGGCCACGGCATCGGCGACATCTATCACGACGAACCTCACGTCAACCACTTTGGCAAACCGGGTGACGGCCTGGTGTTGAAGGAGGGCATGATCTTCACCGTCGAGCCGATGATCAACGCCGGCAAACGCGGTGTGAAGCAACTGTCCGATGGCTGGACCGTGGTGACGCAAGATCGCTCGCTGTCCGCGCAGTGGGAGCACATGGTGCTGGTCACGGCCGGCGGCTTCGAGTTGCTGACCGCCTGGCCGGAAGGTGTCGGGCATTACCCGGCCTTTGCCTGAGTAAGGCGAAGTCCAGCAGCGACCGAAGCTTCAGCTCAAAGGCGGCTGCGGTCGTCGAAGTAGGGCAGCAGCGAGGTCGCGGCTTCGATGCGCAGGCCCATCGCCACGGCTTCGTTGTTCATGACCGCCAGCAAAAATTCCGTCGGGTTTGAATGAGCTTGTGCCGGGGGCTGCAGGCTGCTGCTGGCTGTTGACGGGGCTGCTTCAGCTTGACGCTCAGAGTTGGGCTGAATCGCAGCCTCCGCTGGCTCAGATGTAGTCGCTGGCGCTGGCGTCGATGGCATCGGCGGCAAGCCAAGTCGCTCCAGCGCGGTCTGAAAATCTGCCACCTCGACGCTGTCAAGCTTGGCGAGCAAATCTGCCTGCCCCGCCGGGTTGGGCGGGATGTCCAGCCACGGCTCATCGGTGAACACGGGAGCCAAGTCGGGGGCCAGGAACGCAGACCAATTGCCCGTCTGCGCTTGCAGGGCCGGCACCATGCGGGCATGCCGCACAGCTTGCTCAGTTTGTCGATGTGCGGCCGCAGCCGAAGCCAGCTCAACCATGGGCAGCAAGGTCACGCGCGCCCTGGCAACGTCGCCCAGGTAGCGCAACCGCAAGGCCTCCAAAAACGCCGTGGCTTGGGCGGCGGCCAAGGGCTCGGCGAGCGAGAACCACAGTTGATAGCCGTCAACGCCGGAGACTGCGATGGCAGGTGCGGGCAGTTCAAGGTCGGCCTGAACGCCTCGCCAGACTTTGGCGAGCGCCTCCCAGGCGGCGGGGCGTGCCAGTTCAAGCACCAGGGCTCGCACCCGACCGTTCGAGTCGATCAGACGGGCTTGTGCCGATTCAAGTTCGAGCCGCTCGGGGGCAGGCGTTTGACTCGACACCAGGTAAAGGCGTTGCCACTCGGATGTCAGTCTGTTCATGTGTCGAGATCTAGGTTCAAGCAAGGGCTGGCTGGGGAGTGGGCACTCTACTCGATGCCCGCAGCATGTTGCGGCCCGCTTTTTGCTGATCTCCGTTTCCATCAAGCTCCAGACCCGGTAGCAGTTCTCCGTGTTTCTTGCGTTTGCTGCTCAAGTCGCCGCAGCCAAGGCCGATAAGCTGACACGGTGGCTTTATCAACGCTGCTGCAAGAGCGGGAAACACGTGACGGTTTACAAACGAATGTTGAGACGATTCATGTCCGCTGGGCTGGGCGCGGCAACCGGTTGCGTGAATGGTTGGGTGGCGGGCTGGCAGGGCGTGACCAAGGAACCTGCCGAGACTGCCAAGACCGCCAAACCCGCCAAGTTCGATCAGCCCGATCAGCCCGATCAGCCCGATCAGCTGACCCCGCCCGCCCCGGTCTCTGAACTCATCCAACCCACCGAGTCGGTGGCTGGCAAGCTGCCGACCAAGCCGAACGACTTGACCGAGGTGCTCGAGCACAGCGCGGACTGCGTCATTCAGACCGATGCGCTCGGCGTCATCACCTACATCAATCCGGCGGTGCGCGCGTTGCTGGGCGTTGCACTCGAGCGCCCGCTGGGTGAGCTGAACTTCACCGATTTTGTCGCCGCCGACACGCGGCTTCAGATCGCCACGCAAGTCGTGCCGGCCTTGCTGTCGCGCGGTGTGTGGCTGGGTGAAATTACGGTCCGCCTGGGGCCGGGGCGCTTGCTGCCGTTCAGCCTGATGGCCTTGGCTCACCGCAGTGCCGAGGGCGGCGCGATCCGCTTTTCGGCGGTGCTGCGTGACATCTCGGCCGATGTGCAAGTGCGCTTGCAGACGCTGCGCCAGAACGACATCCTGAGCGCCATCACGCAAGCCTTGCCGGCCACCGTGGTGATCGTGGACGCGGGTGGGCGCTACTGCTTTGTCAATGCCGCCTTCGAGCGCGCGGTGGGCATCAGTGCTGCGCAGATTCTGGGGCGCACCGCCGTGGACGTGCTGGGCGCCGAAGAAGTGGCACGGCGCAAGCCTCATATGCTAAAGGCTCTGGCCGGCGAGGCGGTGGATTTCGTGCTGGATTACCCCAGTGAACAAGGCACGACCTATCTCGCGCTGAGCTGCATTCCCTTGAAGCTGAATGGCGTGATGGACGGCTTCGTCGGCATCAGCCAGGACATCACCGACCAGCGGCGCGAACAGCAGCGGTTGGCCCACTTGGCCGAACGCGACCCACTGACCGGGCTGCTCAACCGCGCCGGCTTCGAGCAACGCGTCGAACGCCAACGCTGGCACAGCGAGAGCAACGAGCAGGCCTTGCTCTATATCGACCTCGACCACTTCAAGCCGGTCAACGATCAATTCGGTCATCTGGCCGGTGACCGCCTCTTGCAACTGTTTGCCCACCGCTTGGGCGACGCCGTGCGCAGCTCCGATTACGTGGCGCGACTGGGCGGTGATGAGTTCGCCATCCTGCTGACGGGCACTTGCAATATCGAGGCCGCCGAGGCGGTGGCCACCAAAGTGCTGGCCGCCGCAAGTGAGCCGTTTGACGTGGAAGGCCAAACCCTGCGCGTCAGCGCCAGCGTGGGGGTGGCGGTGATGGCTCAGGCCGACGCCAGCTTGCGCGAGTTGCTGGCCCGCGCCGACCGCATGCTCTACCAAGCCAAGGCGGCCGGCCGTGGCCGCCAGTTCTCGCATGGCCTGGATGTGGCCTCGCCAGAAACACTTGTGCCGGAGCCGTGAGGCGCGGGTGCTTTGTGGTGTTGTTGCGTCGCTGTGATGCTGAACGTGCACGAGGCCGGTTGTTTGGCCGCCCTTGCATCGAGCTGTCACATTCAGCCGGTAGCCTCGAAGGCGCTCGATAGTGCTGTATCGATGTTGCGCGGCTGGAGCAAATCCCAAGCCGCATTAATTTGATCCTATTATTCCAATATTGTAGAAATATAGAAGAGAATCAGCGCTTCGAGCCCCTGCCCGAAGCTTCCGCCCCGACGCCCAGCTCATCCTGCATCCTGCACACAAGGCCTCTCATGCAAGCAAAACTTCACAAGGTGCTGTTCATCTGCACCGGCAATTCCGCCCGCTCCGTCTTGGCTGAAGCTTTGATGAATCATTTGGGGGGCGACCGCTTCCAAGCGTTTTCTGCCGGCAGCCACCCGACTGGGGTGGTGAACCCACTGGCCTTGCAAACACTGCAAGCGCTGCACATTCCGATCGATGGCTTGCGCAGCAAGAGCTGGGATGAGTTTGCGCAGGCGGACGTGGCTCATCTCGATTTCGTCTTCACCGTTTGCGACAAGGCCGCTGGCGAGCTGTGCCCACTGTGGCCGGGTCAGCCGATGACCGCACATTGGGGCGTTGAAGATCCTGCCGCTGTTGACGGCAGCGAAGCCGCCAAGCTGCGCGCCTTCATGGCCACAGCCGTCATCCTCAAACGGCGCATCGACCTGATGCTGGCCTTGCCGCTGGAGCGACTCGATGCCTTGTCACTCCAGCATCAGTTGCAAGACATCGGCAAAGTCTGACCCCTGAAACGCTTCAACCCACGACACCCTCATGACCACCAACGTCCTGATTCTTTGCACCCACAACTCGGCCCGCAGCGTGCTTGCCGAGGGCATGCTGAACCATCTCGCGGCTCGCCTGGGGCGTGATGTGCATGGCTACAGCGCCGGCAGCGCGCCCAGCGGTCGCCTCAACCCCTTCGCCCTGGAGGCCTTGAACAAGGCCGGTATCGACACGGCGGCTTATCGCAGCAAGAGTTGGGACGAGTTCACGTCGGACGGCGCGCCGCCACTGGCCCTCGTGATCACCGTCTGCGACAGCGCGGCGGCCGAGACCTGCCCGGTGTTCTTCGGCGGCCGGGGCCAGCCGCTCAAAGTGCACTGGGGCTACCCCGACCCGTCCAATGCCGAAGGGGGAGAGGAGGGCAAACGCCGCGCGTTCGAGTTGACGCGGCAGGCGCT
>CANFYD010000234.1 GCA_947450745.1 Burkholderiales bacterium | reverse complement strand
TGCCGCCAACCTTTGCATCCATCTGATGCACGACGCAGGTGAATCCATAGGGCGGCAGCCATTTACCCAGAGCAGCAGGCTCCAGAAATGCGCGATAGACCTTCTCGGGTTGGGTGCGAAGCACACGATGAAGCAGGACACTGCGGTTCGACATGGTAGTAACTCCTGTGCGGGTAGGCTGACAACCGATGGGCATTTGGGAGGGCCGGAAAGTTTGCTGGCGCGTTGTTTGCGCGCGAGCCGACTCTAGCTCAGCCAGCGGAGTTCAACACACTGATTGGCGCAGAAACAATGGAGTCAGCGTCAATTTTTTGGGCGAATAATTGACTCTGACCCCATTTATTCACCCCAGCCAAAATCGTTGAACCAACTTCACGGGTGATTTACAGCCCCTAATACCTTGTCCAAACTCGCTGTCTCAACCCTGACATGCTTATCCACCTCAGCTTTTATTTCGCCGTCGCTGGGAGTTCCGCTGCAGAGCCTTAGCAGGGCACAAACGACAAGTAGCAGAACCAAATTCAATCTGAAGCTTTTTTTCATGACTAATTAATTCATTCATTCATGCGTTGGAATGAAAAATAATGACTACTCTTTTAGTCACATCACGCAGAAATATTTAGGTGGCAACTAGCTGAAAATTGCGGCTAACCAATTCAGCAACGAGTGATATTGGCGTATCTCAGCCGATCAGCGTCGAGCTTGTTTGCGTTAGGGGCCGGTGCGATTGCACCGTGGCACCGCACCGGTGCGCCATTTCAAACGGCAATGACTATCTGCTTTGCGGATCATTTTTCACCCCCTCCTCTGCGCCATTGAGATGGCGATGAACTGACGGCCGGGGCTCCTGCGGTCTGCGCCGCTGGGTTCAAGTGCTGGCTTGAAGGAACCCGGTAATTGGGCCGGAGGATACGGTCGGCTAATCCGTGCATCTATCGGGTTATCCGCTAGTTGCGCTTTGCTGAAACTATGCAATCTCGGGATGAACGGCCTGCAGCAGCCAATGTGCGCCGGCAGTCGGCCTGGAAGTTCAATGCAGCGAGCGCAGATTTCCGACCATAGCGGCAGCCCGTTGAACTCTTCGGTTGACTGTCTCATTCACCCCAATTCCGAGTAATCAGCGGCTGCGTGCGCCACTACACTGCCGCTCTTTCCCTCCCGCCTTCAGCCGTCAGCACCAATGAGAACGCTATTTACTTGGCTTGTGTGTCTGCTGCTTGGCGCTTGCGCCGCGCCCAAGTTCACGATTGACGATGGCCGCAAGGTCGATGAAACCTTGCTGGCCAATATCCGGGCTTTTGGGGCGGGTGAGCAAAGCCTGCGGCCAGCGATTCTGCGCACTGCCAGTTTGAAAGACGCCGACTGCGACCGCCAGTGGGAGCTGCCCTTTTCGCTCGCCACCAGCTATGGCTGGTCCGAGGTAGACCGGGTCGCCTGGGTGCGCGGCTTGCAAGTAGACGAGCGTTTGACGGTGGTGGCCGCCGCGCCAAATTCGCCGCTGAACCTGGGCGACAAGATCATCGCGGTGCTGGGCCAAAAGGACGCCGACAGCGAGCGCCTGCTGGCCACGCTGGCCGAGGCGCGGGATGCCGGCAAGCCGTTTTTCGTCAGCGTGGCGAATGGCGGCAACAAGCGCGTGACGCCGTTCGAGGTTTGCCGTGGTTACACCCGCTTGGCACCACCGAACACGCCGGAAGTGCAGGATTACCACTGGTTATTGAGCCTGCATTCGCTGCAGCTGACCCAGGCCGACCTGAACGAGGACGAGGCGCTGTGGGCGGTGCTGTGGACGCAGGGGCTATCGGAAGAAGGCGGCGTGCGCATGAAGACTTATCACTACGGCACCCAGATTGCCGGCACCTTGTTCAATCTGGCCACCCTGGCCACCGGCCTGAAGGGCGCGGCGATGGCGGCCGAGGCGGCGGTGGTGGCGGCCAAGAGCGCGGCCAAGGCGGCGGTGACGGAGGTGCTGAAGCAGCAGTTGATCGAGCAGGGGCGATCGCTGGCCATGTCCAAAGTTCGCGAGGGCGTGACCGATGCCGCGCAAAAGCTGTCGCGCCAACAGGTGATGAGTGCGATGCAGGCGGCGGCCGCCAACCGCAGCTCGCTGTCGGGGGTGGCGCGCATCGGGGCGACCGTGTTTGACCGGGCGGATCAATGGGCGTTCGAGCGGGCGGCCAAGCTGGGGGCCAACCCGCTGGCCGGCTTCACGCTGCACCAGAAGATGATCGAGCGCAGCCTGACCAGCAATGCCTTTGCGCTGGACGTTGAGCGGCTCAGCGCGCTGAGCAAGCTGGCCGAAACCAAGGGCATGGAGCCCGAGGTGCTGGCCATCTTGCGCGGTATCAAGGCGGAGGAGCTGCTGTTCGAGATCGGCGCGATGCCGCTGGCGTCTGCCCCCAGCAGCTTTTCATTCGACCACCCGAGCGACCCCGGCAGCGGCCGTTTTGCGCGCGGTCTGATCGACGCAATGCTGGACATTCCGGCTGAATCAGGAGTACGCAAATGAGGGCCGAGGCCATCCGCCAGCTGGCGAAGTTGACTGTGGTCGCCCTGACCTGCCTGGCCAGCGCGGCAACATGGGCGCAGCTCGGCCCGCCAGTGGCAGCCACCGCGCCGGCTGATGTGGCATCGGCAACGTCGTCAGCGGACGCGCCAGCCGAAGCGGCCTCGGCGCCGGCTGTGCCTGCGCCGCCCAGCTGTTCGGCATTGACGGCACGGGCGATGTCGGCCGACCTGCGTGCCGCCACGGCCAAGTCGCTGAACAAGGAGCTGGATGCGCAGGCCAAGCTGTTCGAGGAGGCGGTGGCGCAGTGGACGCTGGCGCTGGGGGGTTGTGAAGAGCGCCCCCGCGAGCGCGCCCGCCGCAACTTGGCAGACAACCAGAAGCAGTTGGCCAGCGTGACCGAGCGGCAGGCGGCCGGCTCGCAATGCGAGCTGTCGCACCGCGACGCCGCCGCGCTGCAGGAGTTGGCGCTGAAGGCCTTTGGCGAGCGGCGCTGGCCCGACGCGGCCGCGCTCTACGGCAAGGCGGAAACGATGTGGGACCTGGCTTCAGAGCATTGCACCGGCACGCAGCAGCAGCTGGCCACCGTGCAGCGGGAAAAGGCCGAGACCGATGCTCACAACGCCGAGTTCTGCGCGCCGCTGTTTGACCGGGCGCGCGAGTTCACCCAAAAGTTGCGCAGCGCGGCTGCCGGCCTGAGCTCGGCCGAGCGCCAGCAGCAATCACAAACGGCCGAAACCCTGTGGCGCGACACGGCCAAGCAGTGCAAGGGCAGCGCCCTGGACTTGGCCGGCAATAACGCACAAGCGCTGGCTCGGGAGCGCGGCACGCCCTGGGTGGCCACGGCCATGCCCGACGCCAAAGCTCCGGCGGCCAAGCCGACTGCGGTGGCTGCGGTGGCTGCGGTGGCTGCGGCCATCGCGCCAGCTAAAGCGGGTGGCATGGGCGGGGCGGGTGGAGCGACAGCGGCTGCGCTGGCCACGACCGCCGGCGCAACGGCCTCTGCAGTGGCAGCAAACCCGGCCAAAGTTGCCGCAGCCGCAGCCGCTAACGCTACCGCTGCGAAGGCTGCGCCGCCACCCAACCCTGCCTCACTGGAGGAGATGGACATTCTGGCCGGCGACACCCGCTACAAGGGCAAGTTCGTGCGCGAGGCGGGCCAGGTGGTCAGCGGCACCGGCCGGGTGGAATGGGCCAACGGCGACGTCTACATCGGCACGCTGCTGCGCAGCCAGCGCAACGGCCGGGGCGAATTCATCTGGGCCAGCGGCCAGTCCTACAACGGTGACTGGGTGCTGGACCAAGCCGTTGGCAAAGGCCTGCTGCGCTTTGCCAACGGCAACCGCTTTGAGGGCGACATTGTGGACGGCGGCCCCGAAGGCGCGGGGCAACTGAACTACGCCAGCGGCGACGTCTACACAGGCCGGATCAGCCAAGGCGTGCCGCATGGCAAGGGCAGCTATCGCTGGACCAACGGTCAGCAATACGAAGGCGATTGGGTGCGCGACCAACCGCAGGGCCAGGGGCAGTTGCGCTACGCCAACGGCAACCGTTACGAGGGCGCGATGGTGGCTGGGCAACCGCATGGTCAGGGCCGCACGCTGCTCGCCTCGGGTGACCGCTACGAGGGCAGCTTCCACCAAGGCAAGTCGCAAGGCCAAGGCAGTTATTTCTGGCAATCGGGCGAGCGCTACGTCGGCAGCTGGGCCGCGGGCGTCAAGCACGGCCAAGGCATCTTCTACTGGCCCTCCGGTGACCGCTGGGAAGGCGAATTCAAAGCCGACGAGCGCACCGAGGACGGCACGATTTTCCGCAAGGAGTAAGCGCGTCCCCTAAAAAATGGGGTCAGAGTCAATTGTTTTGGGTAAATAAATGACTCTGATCCCATTGATTTCTTGGCCATGAGCGCATCTGGAACTGGTTGCAGACGACGGGGCTGACGCTGGAGCAGGCAGCGCAGGCGCTGGGGCTTTCGCGGCGGATGCTGATTTATTACCGCGATGGTGAAAAAACCATTCCGCGTGCGGTCTGGTTGGCTTGCCTGGCTGGGAAGCCGTTTGCCCCCAAGGCCGTACGCTGCCCCGACACATTCCCAGCGTGCCCGAGTACGCCGCGCTGCACGCCTGAGTTGGCAGTGGGGCTGGCACCCCAACACCGTTCGGCTCGAGCGCCAAGCGCCTGATTTCATTGACTTCTGCCCGACACATCTCGATGCGAGCGCATGAGGATCAGGTCTTTGATCTGAAGGGAGCTCTTCAAACTTTAGACCTGATCCCAGCTGCCCCAGGTGCCGCGCGCAGCAAGCTGATGAGCCCAGCGAGCAAGGTCAGCACCGCGCCGAGGCCGAGGCCGATTCCGGGCGCTGATTCGACGGAGGCCCCGGCGAAGAGCAGGCTCATGACGACCCCACCTGCGGTCTGGCCGGCCAGCCGGGCGGTGCCTTGCAGGCCTCCCGCAGCGCCGGCTCTTTCGCTTGGCGCTGAGAGGAACATATTGCGGTTGTTCGGCACTTGAAAGAGGCCGAAGCCCAGACCACACAGCATGGTGAACGGCAGCAGCGGCCATGCGTTACCGTGCAGCGGCCAGAGCGAGGCAGCCGCGAGCCCCAGCGCAAGACAGGCAGCGCCAGCGGCGCAAAGCCAGGCTGTCGGAACGCGATCGGCGAGATGGCCGGCCAACGGGGCCGCGACGGCCACGGTCAGCGGCCAGGGCGTCATGTAGAGCCCTGTCATCAGGGTGTCCTGCCCGAGACTGTGCTGCAAGTAGAACGGCAGCGCCAGCAAGCCCATGGTCACGCCGGCGAAGCAGCACACCGAGGCCACGACCGAGATGCGGAAGGACCCGGTCCGGAGAAGGTCCAGCGGAATCAAGGGCACGGCCTTTGGCGTTTCGCGCCGAATCAGCGCCGCCAGGCTGATGACCGCCGAGGTGAGCAGAGCCACAGCCAGCAACGGCTGCTCGACCAGCACTTCCGCGCCGACCACCAGCGCTGCAAAGACGACGGCACTCAGCGCCACACTGAACCGGTCAAGCGGCCGTGCCGTGCCAGCGACATCGGGCAGTGCACGGCATGCGAGCAGCACCAGTCCACCCAGGGGCAGGTTCAATGCGAACAACCAGGGCCAGCTCGTCGCTGACAGGATCATCGCGCCGAGGGTCGGGCCGGCCGCAGAGGACAGCGCAACGGCGAGCGCGTTCCAACCGATGGCGGCGCCGAGTTGGCGCCGTGGAACCACCCGTCGCAGCAACGCGATGCCCAGCGCCATGATGGCAGCAGCGCCGAGCCCCTGAAGGCAGCGGGCCGCGACCAGCCACGACAGCGATGGGGCAAACGCACACAGCGCGGATGCGGCCGTGAACAGCGCAACGCCCATCGTGAAGACGCGGCGATAGCCCAGGCTTTCGCCGAGTGCGGCGCAGGGCAGCAGTCCCATCACCAGCGCCGTCTGGTAAGCGGTAATGATCCACACCGACATGCTTGGCGTCACCTGAAAGGAGCGCGCCATGCTGGGCAGCGCCACATTCGCGATGGCGGCATCCAGCACCGCCAGCACCATGGCCGCCAGCACCGCCGCAATCGCAGCATTGCGCTGCGGCCCCGGCAGGCCAGACCCGGCATCGTCTGCTTGCGGTGGGGCTCCCACTGCCTCACGCTGATCGGGCCGGATAGCCGATGGCGGCTTCTCGGCTACGGCGGATGGCGCTGCAAAAGGGCCGATCATGGCATCCCAGCGGTCCAGACGCCGTCCCGCTCGACATACCTTGTCACTCGATGTTCCTCTTTGTCCTCCTGCTTCAGGTCTCGCTCCGTAAAGCGCAAGAGCAGTGCGGGCCCCGCCATGCAACGCGTGTCGTGAATGTCTCCGGGCAGATACACCTGAAC
>CANFYD010000233.1 GCA_947450745.1 Burkholderiales bacterium | reverse complement strand
CGGCCGCTGCGTTCCTGGCCAGCCACGGCCTGAGCGACCCAGAATCACTCGCCCAGCTGCGCGGGCGCAGCAATTACTACCCCAGCATGGTGCCCGCCGTACCGGGCAGCTACCGGCGGCTGATGAACGAGATGACGCTCAGCATCGGCGGCCATGAGTGGACCTGCATCGCCGGCTACGGCCATGCGCCCGAGCACATCAGCCTGCATTGCCCGCAGTTGGGCCTGCTGATCTCCGGCGACATGGTGCTGCCGCGCATCTCCACCAATGTCAGCGTCGTCGATGTGGAACCGGAAGCCGACCCGCTGCGGCTCTACTTGGCCTCGCTCGCGCAGATGTTGAGCTTGCCGGCCGACACCTTGGTGCTGCCCTCGCACGGCAAGCCGTTCACCGGCCTGCATGCCCGCGTCGATCAATTGCGCGAGCATCACGACGAGCGCCTGACCGAAGTCGTACAGGCCTGCAGCGTCAAACCCTGCCATGCGCAAGAGCTGCTGGAGATGATGTTCAAGCGCAAGCTCGACCTGCACCAGACCACTTTTGCGATGGGCGAATCAATCGCCCACCTGAATGCCCTGTGGCTCAGCGATGTGCTGACGCGACAGTTGGACGCCGACGGCGTGTACCGGTTCAGCGCGGTGTAGCCCTGCTACTTCGAGCCGCAGCGCTTGAAGCCATCAACTGCTCACTCGACCCGGATCGCTTGTTCGCGCAGGCGGTCGCGGGCGGGCTCGAAGTCCGGCAGCACCGAGCGCACCACCGCCCAGAAACGGGGGCTGTGGTTCATCTCGCGCAAGTGGGCCAATTCGTGGGCGACGACATAGTCGATGACGGCGGGGGTGAAATGGATCAGCCGCCAGTTCAGGCGGATCGTGCCGTTGGCGCTGGCGCTGCCCCAGCGGGTCCGGGCCGAACTGAGCTGCAATTTCGTCATTTGCACGCCCAGCGCAGCCGCAAAGTGCTGGCAGCGCGGCTCGAACACCGCACGCGCACGGCGCTGCAACCAGGCCTGTGCGGCGGCGCGAATCTGCGCTTCGTCGGCGCTCAGCGGCAGGCCAATCGCCAACACCTGCTCGGCCTCCAGCCAGTGCACGCCGGGCTGCGCCGGAGTCAATTGCAATTGCACCTGAGTGCCTAAATAGGCCAGCTGGGCACCATCGGCCCAGACCATCCGCGTGGCCTGCGCCTGGCTGGCGCGTTCGCGCTGCTCAAGCAGTTTGCGCAGTATCCAGTCGGACTTCTGCAGCAGCGCCCGATCGATGTCCGCCTGCGTGACCCAGCGCGGGGCACTGACGCGCAAGCCCTCCGGGCCGACCACAAAACCGATGCTGCGGCGGCGCGCCCGTTTCAGCTGATAAGTGACCCGCTGCGCGCCGAGGCTGAGTTCGCGCCGCAGGCCGGCACTGGACAAGTCCTCGTCCGGCCGCGGGGTCGCCACCGGCAGGACGACGACAGTCGGGGCGGCCACCGGCTCGGGCCCGAACAAGGACAACTGGGTGTCTTGCAGCAAGGTGGCGAGACGCTTGAGCATGGTGGCGCCCTGAGCATCAGCCCGTGACAGCCGCCTTGGCGTTGACAGTGGCCGGATAGGCATCCGGGTCAAGGCGGCGCATCTCGGCTTCGATCCAGCTTTCAACCTCGCGCATCAGCTCGGCCGGCTCACGCCCTTGCGATGAAATCTGCTTGCCGATGGAAATGTCGACGATGCCGGGGCGCAGCAAAAAGCTCTTGCGTGGCCAGCAGCGGGCGGCGGTGGCGGCAATCGGCACCACCGGCACGCCGGTTTCGATCGCCAGGCGGCTGCCGCCGGTCTTGTAAACCCCTTGCTGGCCGCGCGCGATGCGGGTGCCCTCGGGGAACATGATGACCCAATGCCCTTTGGCGGCCAAGCGGCGGCCCTGTTCGGCCACCTTGTTCCAGGCCTGCTTGCTTTTGCTGCGGTCGATGTGAATCATGTCCATGCGCGCCATCGCCCAGCCGAAAAACGGGATGTAGAGCAGCTCACGCTTGAACACATAGGCGAGCGGATGCGACATCAGCGACGGGTAGGCAAAGGTCTCCCAGGTGCTTTGGTGCTTGGCCAGCAGGACGACGGCCGAGTTGCGGTCCGCTTCGCTGGGCAGGTTTTCCATGCCCTGAATGCGCCAGTGGACGCCGCAAATGTATTTGGCCCCGTAGGTCGCGCAGCGCAGCCAACCGGCGCAGGACCAATAGACCGGATCGCCCTTGACGAACACCGAAATCAACAGCACCGCCAGCGCCCAAGGGATCACCGTGACGATCAGCCACAGCACAAAGAGGAAGGATCGAATCGCAGCAATGAGAGTGGACATCAGGTCAGGTCTCCAGGACCGGTATTCAGGGCTTGAGCCTCACCGCGCGCATCGGCTTTGGCGCGGCGTTCTTGTTGAATCAGTTGTTCGGCAAAGGCGCTCAGGCTGGCATGCACCTTGGTGCCCGGCACTTGCGCCACCAGTTCGGCCAATTGAGCATCGTCCAGCGGGCCGAGTCGATCGCTGCGGATCAGATGCGGCATGCAGCCCGCAGCTTGCGCCGTTTGCAGGTCGCCCAAGCTGGCCCCGACCATGTGGACGCTGGCCAGCTGCACGCCGAAGCGCTCGCCGATCTGCAGCAGCAAACCCGGCAGCGGCTTGCGGCAACTGCAGCCTTCTTCCGGCGTGTGCGGGCAGAAAAAGGCCGCGTCCAAGCGCCCACCCTTCTCGACCAGCAACTGATTGAGCCGGATGTGAATCGCGTTCAGCGACGCCATGTCGAGCAGCCCGCGGCCGATGCCGGCCTGATTGGTCGCCATCACCGTGTGCCAGCCGGCTTGGTTCAGGCGCGCCACCGCTTCGAGCGCGCCGGGCAAGGGCTCCAGCTCCTCGATCGACTTCACATGGTCGTGGCGGTAACGGTTCAGCGTGCCGTCACGACCGAGGATGACGAGCTTCATGCTGTGGCTGTGGTCACTTCTCATCGCAAGCCTTCCTTGATGGATTGATCAACTGGCGAGGCGCGACAAATCGGCCACGCGGTTCATCGCGACGTGCAGCGTCTTCAGCAGCCCCAAGCGGTTGGCACGCAGTGCGGGTTCTTCGGCATTGACCATCACGCTGTCGAAGAACGCGTCCACCGGCGCCTTCAGCTCGGCCAACTCGCGCAGGGCTGCCGCATATTCACCGTTGTGGAAGAACGCATCAGCCAGCGGCTGCACCGTTTTCAGGGCACCGGCGAGCGCGCGCTCGGCCGGCTCTTGCAACAGCGCAGCGTCGATCTGTGCGGCCACCGCCACATCACTCTTCTTCAAGATATTGGCGATGCGCTTGTTGGCCGCTGCCAGCGAGGCCGCTTCGGGCAGCTCGGCAAAGGCCCGCACCGCGCTCAAGCGGGCGGCCACATCGGCCAGGCGCTGCGGGCGCAGGGCCAACACGGCATCCACTTCTTGCGCGCTGAAACCTTGCTCGCGCAGCGCGCCGGTCAGGCGGTCGAAGATGAATTCGGTCAGCGGCACGCTCGGGTCCTGGATCAGCGGGCCAAAAGCGGCCACCGCCGCCGAGATCAAGGCGTCCAGGCTCAGCGTGCCGGCGCGCTCGGACAACATCCGCACCACACCCAGCGCATGGCGGCGCAGCGCAAACGGGTCTTTGTCACCGGTGGGCAGCTGACCAATGCCGAACATGCCGACCAGAGTCTCCAGCTTGTCGGCCAGCGCCACCACCAAACCGGCCTGATTGCGCGGCAAGGCGTCGCCGGCAAAACGCGGTTTGTAATGGTCTTCAATTGCGAAGGCCACCGCCTCGCTGAGGCCGTCGTGGCGGGCGTAATAGCCGCCCATGATGCCTTGCAGCTCAGGGAACTCGCCGACCATATCGGTCAGCAAATCGGACTTGGCCAAGTGCGCCGCTTCATCGACCTGCACGGTCAAGGTGCCGCCGCCGAGTTGCTCGGCAATCGAGCAGGCAATCGCTCGCACGCGCTGCACGCGCTCGCCCTGCGTGCCCAGCTTGCCGTGATAAACCACTTTGGACAGGCCGGCCACCCGCTCCAGCAGCGTCTTTTTGCGGTCTTGGTCGAAGAAGAACTTGGCATCGGCCAAGCGCGGCCGCACCACCCGCTCGTTGCCCTGAATCACCGCGCTGGCATCCGCCGGGCTGATGTTGCTGACGACCAAAAACTGATGCGTCAAACGACCCTCGGCATCGAGCAGCGGGAAGTACTTCTGATTCGCCTTCATCGTCAGGATCAGGCATTCCTGCGGCACGGCCAGAAACTCGGGCTCGAACTGGCAGCTCAGCACATTCGGCCGCTCCACCAAACCGGTGACTTCGTCCAGCAGCGCGTCGTCCTCAATCGGGCTCAGGCCTTGCAAGGCCGCCGCCTCGTTCAATTGACGCTGGATGTCGGCGCGCCGCTCGGCAAAGCTGGCGATCACGGCGCCCTGCTCGCGCAACTGCGCCGCGTAGCTGTCGGCGGACTCGATGCTGAGCACCGGCAGCAGCGCTTCAAAGCGATGGCCTTTGGTCTCGCGCCCGGCGCTCAAGCCCAGCGCTTGCACGGCCACCACCTCGCTGCCGTGCAGCGCCACCAAGCCGTGGGCCGGGCGAACGAACTTGACGTCGCTCCAGCCGTCGGCCAGTTGATAGGTCATGACCTTGGGAATCGGCAGCTTGGCCAGGCTGTCGGCCAGCGCCTTTTGCAAACCGTCCGGCAAGCCGGCACCGGCGACGACGCTGTCCAGAAACAGCGCCTCGGCCTTGCCGTCAGGCGCGCGCTTCAATTGCGGCACGACGCTGGCATCAAAACCCAGGCTGGCCAGCTTCTTCAGCAGCGCCGGCGTGGCCTGGCCCTCGGCTGTCAGCGCCACCGCCACAGGCATCAGCTTTTGCAAGACCGCCCGGTCTGCCGCCTTGGCCGCCACCTGCGTCAGGTGCACACCCAAACGGCGCGGCGAAGCGAAAGCGGTCACCACCGTGTCGGCCGCCAGCAAGCCTTGCGACTTCAGGCTGTCGGCCAGCACGCCGGCAAAGGCTTCGCCGAGCTTTTTCAGCGCTTTCGGCGGCAGTTCTTCAACAAACAACTCGATCAATAAATTCTGCGCGCTCATCGGTCAGGCCGCCTTCTTCTTGTCGTTGCTGTTGCTGTTGTTGCTGAGCTGGCTTTTCTCGATCTGCGCCAGCACCTCATCGGCCCAGGGCTTGGGTGCCATCGGGAAGCCAAGCCGCGCGCGGCTGTCCAGATAGCTTTGGGCCACCGCCCGCGCCAAATTGCGGATGCGGCCGATGTAGGCGGCCCGCTCGGTCACGCTGATGGCACCACGCGCATCGAGCAGGTTGAAGCTGTGGCCGGCCTTCAGCAATTGCTCGTAAGCCGGCAAGGCCAGGTGTTGCGTCATCAAATGCTTGGACTGCTTTTCATGCGCGGCAAAAGCCAGCAGCAGGAACTCGACGTCGCTGTGCTCGAAGTTGTAGGTCGATTGCTCGACCTCGTTCTGATGGAACACATCGCCGTACTTGATGTCCGCCGCGCCGTTCTTGCCTTCGACGTAAACCAGGTCGTAGACGCTTTCGACGCCTTGCAGATACATCGCCAGCCGCTCCAGGCCGTAAGTGATCTCGCCGGTGATCGGCTTGCAGTCAATGCCGCCGACTTGCTGGAAGTAAGTGAACTGGGTCACTTCCATGCCGTTCAGCCAGACCTCCCAGCCCAGGCCCCAGCAGCCCAGCGTCGGGTTTTCCCAATCGTCCTCGACGAAGCGCACATCGTTCTTCTTCAGGTCGAAGCCGAGCGCCGTCAGCGACCCCAGGTAGAGCTCCAGAATGTTCGCCGGAGCCGGCTTGAGCACGATCTGGTATTGGTAGTAATGCTGGAGACGGTTCGGGTTTTCGCCGTAACGGCCGTCCTTGGGGCGGCGGCTTGGCTGCACATAGGCGGCCTTCCAGGGCTCGGGGCCGAGGGCGCGCAAAAAGGTGGCGGTGTGGCTGGTGCCCGCGCCCACTTCCATGTCGTAGGGTTGCAGCAGGGCGCAGCCCTGTTGGGACCAATAGTCCTGCAGCGTCAGGATGATTTGCTGGAAGCTCAGCATGGGTTTGTGTGGGGCCGGGGCCGTTGATGAGTTGAAAGAAGTGCAACAAACTGCAAGGGAGCAGGATGAATCAGGGCGGGCCGATTCTACGAGGCACGACGACGGCCCAGCCACAGGCTTGCGCCCAGGCCCAGGCCGGCCGCCGCCCACAACGGCCACAGGCCAAAGGCCTGCAACCAGCGGGCGTAGGGCGTGCTGCCGATACGGCCCTCGACCGTCGCCTCCAGCACCGCCCGCGTGGCCGGTGGCAGCCTTGCGGTGACTCGGCCGCGGTGATCGAGCACGGCGGTGGCCCCGGTGTTGGTGGCGCGG
>CANFYD010000232.1 GCA_947450745.1 Burkholderiales bacterium | reverse complement strand
GCGTTGGCCCGGTTGATCGCATAAAAGGCGATCAGGTATTGCGGGCAGTTCTGCATGAACAGCGCCACCCGGTCACCGGCCTTGACGCCGACGCTTTGCAGCCAGCCGGCCAGTGCTTCGGCTTGCCGGTGCAACTCGGCGTAACTGATCGCCTCGCCGCAAAAGATCGTCGCCGTCTTGTGGGGGAAGCGGGCCGCCGACACGTCTAAGTTGAACCAGAGCGAGGTCTGCGGCACATCGAGTTGGCGGGGCAAGCGGCGCGGCCAGAACTTGTGCTGAATCGCTTGCTGATCAGGCAGGACGCGGGGTGAGGCCAGGGTGGACGCACGCGGCAAAGCGCGGGGCAAGGGCGAAGCAGTCATTTCGGCAGTCTCCAAATGCAATTTACGGCAATCAAGAACGCGCATCTTCAACGCAGGCCATGCCGGTGCTTGTCCCGACAGCGACAGCGCTCAGCTATGCAACGACCCCACATCAACTGCGCATCAGCCGCACAAACGAGGCCGTGCAGGCATGCCCACTAGAATTGCGCCCATCGCACGCACTCAACGATAAAGTCAAATGGCCAAAAAAATCGCTCCCGCAGCAGCCGCTGCCGCTGCCGCACCGATCGCAACGATCACCCCGAAGCAGCTCGACAAGAATTCACCGCAGAAAGTCGTGCTCGCCTACTCCGGCGGCCTCGACACCTCCATCATCCTGAAATGGCTGCAAGACGAATACGGCTGCGAGGTCGTGACCTTCACCGCCGACATCGGCCAAGGCGAGGAGATCGAGCCGGCCCGCGCCAAGGCCATCAAGATGGGCATCAAGCCCGAAAACATCTTCATCGACGACCTGCGTGAAGAGTTCGTGCGCGACTTCGTCTTCCCGATGTTCCGCGCCAACGCGCTGTACGAAGGCGAATACCTGCTCGGCACCTCGATCGCCCGGCCACTGATTGCCAAGCGCTTGATCGACATCGCGCGCATGACCAAGGCCGACGCCATCTCGCACGGCGCCACCGGCAAGGGCAATGACCAGGTTCGCTTCGAGCTGGCCGCTTACGCGCTGATGCCCGGCGTCAAGGTGATCGCACCGTGGCGCGAGTGGGACTTGCTGTCGCGTGAAAAGCTGCTGGCCTATGCCGACCTGCACGGCATTCCGGTCGACTTCAAGAAGCGCAAGGGCGGCGCGCCTTATTCGATGGACGCCAACCTGCTGCACATTTCCTACGAAGGCGGCGTGCTGGAAGACCCGAACTTCGAGCCCGAAGCGAGCATGTGGCGCCTGACGGTCAGCCCCGAAAAAGCGCCGGGCAAGCCGCAAGTGGTCGAGTTGACCTATGCCAAGGGCGACATCGTCGCCATCGACGGCGTCAAGATGAGCCCGGCCACCGTGCTGGAAACACTCAACAGCATGGGCGGCAAACACGGCATCGGCCGACTCGACAAGGTCGAGAACCGCTTTGTCGGCATGAAGAGCCGTGGCTGCTATGAAACCCCGGGCGGCACCATCATGCTGAGCGGCCACCGCGCCATCGAGTCGATCACGCTGGACCGCGAAGTGCTGGCGCTCAAAGACGACCTGATGCCCCGTTATGCCCGCATGGTCTACAACGGCTTCTGGTTCGCGCCCGAGCGTGAACTGCTGCAAACGCTGATCGACAAGAGCCAGGAAACCGTCAACGGCACCGTGCGCTTGAAGCTCTACAAGGGCACCATCATGTGCGTGGGCCGCGAGTCGCTGACCGACTCGCTGTTCGACACCAACATCGCCTCCTTCGAAGACGACGGCGGTGCTTACGACCAAGCCGACGCCGGTGGTTTCATCAAGCTGAACGCGCTGCGTCTGCGCATCGCCGCCACGGCTCGCGCCAAGCGTGCGGTCAAGACCCGCGCGCCGCGCAAGCCGGTGGTTGCCGCCGTGCCCGTGGTCAAGACGACAGCCGCCGCCAAAGCGGCCGCCGTCGTGAAGGCCGTGCAAGCCGCCAAGCCCACCCAGGCCATCCCCTCGCCATTCGGCAAGCCCGCCGCAAAGACTGCCGCCAAGCCAGCAGGCAAGACGACGGCACGGGCTAAAAAGGCGGTCTGACCGGCTCAGTCAGCCCCGTAGGGCGGGTCGAGACCCGCGAGCGATTGCGGCATTGGCAGTGAAGTGCCGACATGAGCAAGCTTGGCGTAAACCGGGTGTCACAGTCGGCAACACTGCCCTGCAAGGTCAACATATTCGGTCTGTCCCGCAAGAACCCGCTTGATCAGTTGGGGACAGAGCTCACGGGGTACCGTTCGGTCTGTCCCGCAAGGCCTAAAGAAGCACAGGTTCCGGCTCCAGCCGGATGCCAAAGCGGCCGTACACACTTTCCTGAATAGCGCGGGCGAGTGTGACGACTTCGGCACCGCGGGCCTCGCCGCTGCGGTTGACCAAGACCAGCGCTTGGCGCTCGTAGACGGCCGCACCGCCGACGGCCTTGCCCTTCCAGCCGCAGGCATCGATCATCCAGCCGGCGGCCAGTTTGATCTGGCCGTCGGGCATCGGGTAATGGACGATGTGGGGATCGCGGCCGATGATGTCGCGGCATTGTTCGGGGCTGACGACCGGGTTCTTGAAAAAGCTGCCGGCATTGCCGATCACCGCCGGGTCGGGCAGCTTGGCGCGCCGGATCTCGCACACCCAGTCAAAGATCTGGCGGGCGCTGGGCGCGCTGATGCCGGTCTCCAGCATCTTGCGGTCCAGCTCCAAATAGCCCAGCACCGGCTGCCAAGGCTTGGGGCAGCGAAAGCGCACTTGGGTGATGACGCTTTTGCCGGCCAAGCCGCCAAAACCGCTTTGCTTGAACACGCTGTCCCGGTAGCCAAAGCGGCAAACACCGGCCGGCAAAGTGGCCGCGCGGCCGGTCACTAGGTCGACGACGACCACGTTTTCCAGCCGGTCCTGCATCTCCAGGCCGTAGGCCCCGATGTTTTGCACCGGTGCCGCGCCCACCGTACCAGGGATCAGGGCCAGGTTTTCCAGGCCGCCAATGCCTTGGTCCAAACTCCATTCGACCAACTGATGCCAGGGCACACCAGCACCGGCCTCGATAATCCAGGCGTCTGCACGTTCTTCGAGCAAGCGGATGCCGGGGATCTCGATCTTCAGCACGACGGCGTCGATGTCATGCGTCAGCACGATATTGCTGCCGCCACCGAGCACGAACTTCGGTGCCAGACCCAGCACCGGATGGTCCACCACCCGGCGCACATCGGCGGCCGAGCGAATGCGTACCAAACGGTGGGCAGTGGCCGGCAAGCCAAAACTGTTGTAAGGTTTCAAATTGACGTCGTGCTCCAAATCAGCGTCGGCCGCCTGTCCATTCGGGGGGTTTACATGGGGTGCTTGCATGACAGGATTTTCCCAGATCACCAGCGCCACTCCCGGCCCCATCCACATTTAAGTCCAGAAAAATATGCCCAGCTTTGACACCGTTCTAGAACCCGACATGGTTGAAATCCGCAATGGCGTCGACAACAGCGCCAAGGAAATCGCCACCCGTTTCGACTTCAAGGGCACCGGCGCCCGCATCGAGCTGAAGGAAAAAGAAAAAGAAATCATCCTGAACGGCGACAGCAACTTTCAGCTGGAGCAGATCAGTGCGGTGCTGGTCGACAAGCTGACCAAGCGCAAGATCGAGCTGAGCTATCTGGACATGAGCGCCAAGGTCGAGAAGCTCGGCGGCGACAAGGTCAAGCAGGTCTACAAGGTCAAGGCCGGTATCGAGTCCGACTTGGCCAAGAAGATCGTCAGCGCCATCAAGACGGCCAAGCTGAAGGTGCAGTCCAGCATCCAGGGTGACGCGGTGCGCGTGACCGGCAAGAATCGCGACGACCTGCAAGGCGCCATCGCCCTGCTGCGCAAGGAGTTGCCTGAAGTGCCGCTGACTTACGACAACTTCCGCGATTGAGGTGAGCACCACGGCCACCACGCAACTGCGACTGCGGCAAGCTTGCACTTGGGCTTGCGCGGGCGCGCTGTGGCTGCTCAGCGCGGCGGCTTGGGGCCAGCAAATCTCCTTCAACGGCAGTTTGGGCGGCAAGGCTGCGCTGCTGCTGATCGATGGGGAGCCACGCACGCTGGCGGTGGGTGCCACGGTGCGCGGTGTCAAGTTGCTGTCGCTGGACGGTGAGCGCGCCGTGATCGAGCTTGCCGGCAGCCGCCAGACGCTGCTGCTGGGAGCTGCGCCCGGCCGCGTCGGCGATGCCAGCGGGGCCGACGCGGCAGCGCGCCACATCGTGCTGAGCGCCGGCGCGGGCGGGCATTTCACCAGCAGCGGCAGCATCAACGGCCGAGCCACGCAGTTTCTGATCGACACCGGCGCCAGCGCAATTTCGATCAGCCAGGGCGAGGCCGACCGCCTGGGCCTGAGCTACCGCGAGGGCCGGCGCGTCACCACCCAGACCGCCAACGGTGTGGTCAGCGCCCAGTGGCTGCAGCTGGACAGCGTGCGCATCGGCGAGGTCGAGGTGCGCAATGTGGACGCCATCGTCTTCCCCGGCCAGATGAGCCATGTGCTGCTGGGCAACAGCTTTTTGTCGCGCTTTCAGATGAAGCGGGATAACGAAGTGATGACGCTGCAGTTGCGGTATTGAAATCAGACTCAGACGCGACACAGGCGCTACCGAGCGGACTTCGGTAGAAGTGCCGCTGTTAGCGCGCCGTACCCCCCCGGAGCGGTGGGTTAAACGTGTCGGCTGTCTGCAAGAATCAGCAAACTGGCGGTTCCGTTGCGCCACTTCTAACGCTCGAATCGCACTCATGCCCAAAACGTCTCGGTTCCTGATCCGCCTCGCCCTGCTGCCTTTGCTGCTGTCCACCGCCGGCGTGTTGGCGCAGACCGACAACAGCAAAGCCGCACGTTTTTACGAAGATGCGCTGGGCCGCTATGAACGCCGCGACCTGCCCGGCGCCATCATTCAGCTGAAAAACGCGCTGCAAGTCGACAAAACCCTGTTGCCCGTCCATGTGCTGCTGGGCAAGGCGCTGCTGCTGAACGGCGAAGCAGCGAGCGCTGAAATCGAGCTGACCGAAGCGCTGCGCTTGGGCGTCAACCGGGCCGAGGTGGTGGTGGCGCTGGCGCAATCATTGGCGGCCCAGGGCAAGCAGACGCAGATGGTGGACGACACCCGACTGACGCCGGCAGGCCTGCCGAACAGCGTGCAATTTCAATTGCTGCTGGTGCGGGCGGCGGCGGCCTCCGATACCGGTGATGCCCGCTCGGCCGCCAAGACCATTCAAGAAGCGCGTGCGCTCGACCCGAAGGCTGTGGGGTCGTGGCTGGCCGAGGTGCCGCTGCGCATTCGCGCAGGCCAGCTCACCGAGGCCTTGGGCGCCGCCGAGCAAGCGCTCAAACTGGCTCCCGAGCTGAGCGAAGCGCATTACCAGAAAGGCTCGGTTCTGCATGTGCAGGGCCAGACTCAAGCGGCCTTGAGCGCCTACGAGCGCGCGCTGAAGCTGGACAGCGCTCATGTCGAGGCCCGCCTGGCACGCGTCGGCATCTGGATCGATTTGGGCCGTGACAAAGACGCGCAAGCCGACTTGAAAGCGCTGCAGCTGCTGGCTGCGGCCGACCCTCGCGCGATCTACTTGGGCGCCTTGCTGGCCGAACGGGCGGGCGATGTCGCCGGTGCGCGGGCTGCGCTGAAGAACGTCACCGAGCTGCTCGACCCGGTGCCGATCGAGTTCATCCGCTGGCGCTCGCAGGCGCTGATGCTGAACGGGCTGGCTCACTTCGGCCTGGGTGAGCTTGAAAAAGCCAAGCCATATCTGGAATACGCCTTGCGCCAGCAGGCCAACAGTCCGCTGGCCAAGCTGCTGGCCAAAATCTACTTGGCCGAAGCCAATCTGAACCGCGCGGCCGAAGTGCTGGAGGGCTATTTGAAGGCTCACCCCGGCGACGGGCAGGCGCTGCTGATGCTGGCGTCCACGCAAATGGCGCAAGGCCGCCATGGCCGCGCCACCGCGCTGATGCAAGAAGCGCTGCGCGCCAAGGACTCGCCCGAGTTTCGCGCCAGCCTCGGTTTGAGCCTGATGCAGGGCGGGCAAAACGCCAACGCCACGGACGAGCTGGAAAAAGCCTTCAAGAACAACCCCAAGCAAACCTATGCCGGCATGGCGCTGGTGACGCTGCACCTGCGCAATGGGCAAACCGCCAAGGCGCTGGCCGTGGCGCAAAGCCTGCTCAAGCTCAACCCCGGCAACCCGAGCGCCCTGCTGATGCTGGGCCTGGTAAAAACTCGCACCGCCGACTATGTCGGGGCCCGCAGCGCTTTCGAGCAAGCACTGAACAGCGACGCCCAACTGACCGAGGCCAAGCTCGGCTTGGTGCGTGTGGAGATTGCCACGCGTGCGTTTGGCGCGGCCGACCTCAGGCTGCGCAACATCCTCAAAATAGAGCCCCGCAATGTCGACGCGCTGTTTGAAATGGCGGTGCT
>CANFYD010000231.1 GCA_947450745.1 Burkholderiales bacterium | reverse complement strand
CGGCCTATGGGCTGGGTGCTTCCACTTGGGAAGTGGTTCGGTATGTGGTGCTGCCGTACACCAAGACCGGTGTGGTCGGCGGCATCATGTTGGGACTTGGCCGTGCCATGGGGGAAACCATGGCGGTCACCTTTGTGATCGGCAACATGAATCAACTCAATTCGCTGTCGGTGTTCGAGGCCGCAAACAGCATCACTTCAACCCTGGCAAATGAGTTTGCCGAAGCGGGCGAGGGGCTGCATCAAGCCTCATTGATGTACCTCGGCCTGGTGCTGTTCTTCATCACCTTTGTGGTCTTGGCATGCTCCAAGTTGCTGCTGGCACAGTTGAAGAAGGGCGAAGGAGCCAAATCATGATGAATGCGACCGATCCTGGACGCTTGCGCATGCATGCCAAGCGCAAACGAGTCAATGCCCTTGCGCTGACCTTGTCCCTTACAGCGATGGTGTTCGGTGTTTTCTGGTTATTTTGGATTCTTTTTGAAACCGTCGTGTTGGGACTGGGTGGCTTGAATTTGGCCACATTTACCGAGATGACACCTCCGCCGATGGCCGAGGTAGGGGGGTTGGCCAATGCGATCTTCGGCTCGGTGATGATGGTCAGCTTGGCCACCTTGCTGGGGACACCGATCGGCATTCTGGCCGGCATTTATCTGGCTGAATACGGACAGAAGACTTGGCTGGGCAGCACGGTGCGCTTCGTCAATGACATCTTGTTGTCTGCGCCGTCCATCGTGATCGGCCTGTTCATTTACGCCATGGTAGTCGCACAGCTGAAAAGTTTTTCTGGCTTTGCCGGTGTGTTGGCGCTGGCCCTGATCGTTATTCCTGTGGTGATCCGCACGACTGAAAACATGTTGAGCCTGATTCCGAACGCTCTGCGTGAAGCCGCTTACGCGCTGGGGACCCCGAAGTGGAAGGTCATCATGTCGGTGACGTTGAAGTCCGCTCGGGCGGGTGTGATGACCGGTATCTTGCTGGCGCTGGCACGTATTTCCGGTGAAACCGCACCGCTGCTGTTCACGGCCCTGTCCAATCAATTCTGGACCTCGAATCTGGGTGAACCGATGGCCAGCCTGCCTGTGACGATCTTCAAATTCGCCATGAGCCCGTACGAGAATTGGCAAAAGCTGGCCTGGGCTGGCGTACTCCTGATCACGATGGGTGTGTTGGCTTTGAATATCCTCGCCCGCATTCTGTTCAAGAACAAGCATTGACTGACTGATAAAGAAAGACAGACAGACCATGGATGCCAAAGTTGCAACCCCCGCCAAAGAGCACGCCAAATTAGCGGTGCGCGATTTGAATTTCTATTACGGCCATTTCCACGCGCTGAAGCACATCAATCTGGATATTGCCGAGAAGAAGGTCACTGCCTTCATCGGCCCGTCCGGCTGCGGCAAGTCGACCTTGTTGCGCACGCTGAACCGCATGTTCGAGCTCTACCCCGATCAGCGCGCCGAAGGACAGATCCTGCTGGACGGCAGCGACATCCTTTCAAGCGGGGAAGATGTGTCGCTGATTCGCGCCAAGATCGGGATGGTTTTTCAAAAGCCTACGCCGTTCCCGATGTCGATCTACGACAACATCGCTTTCGGCGTGCGCTTGTTCGAAGTGTTGCCGCGGGTGGAAATGGATGATCGGGTGGAGTGGGCTTTGAAGAAGGCCGCCCTTTGGGGTGAAGTGAAAGACAAGTTGAACCAGAGCGGTTCGGGTTTGTCCGGTGGCCAGCAACAGCGCTTGTGTATTGCGCGAGGCATCGCTATCAAGCCGGAAATCCTTTTGCTGGATGAACCCTGCTCGGCCTTGGATCCCATTTCCACTGGCAAGATCGAAGAGCTGATCCATGAGCTCAAGAGCGATTACACGGTGGCCATCGTGACCCACAACATGCAGCAGGCTGCACGCTGTTCCGACTACACAGCTTATATGTATCTTGGTGACTTGATCGAATTCGGGCCAACTGCCGAATTGTTCATGAAGCCCAAGCGCAAGGAGACGGAAGACTACATCACTGGACGGTTTGGCTGATCGAGGCCGAATTTTGAGTCTGGTGAACACCCCGCATGCCGGGAATTGATGGCGAAGTACGCGACTGCAAGGTCTGAAGACTTAGGAGCAAGACATGAGTGATAAACATTTGTCCACCCAGTTCGACGCAGAGCTCAGCGGAATTTCCACTCGGGTGCTGGAGATGGGCGGCTTGGTGGAGTCTCAAGTGGCGCAGGCCGTGCAAGCGCTGATTTCCTTCAGCAGCGAGATGGCCAGCACCGTGCTCACGCAAGAGCAAGACGTGAACACGATGGAGGTCGAGATTGATCGAGATCTCTCCAGCATCATTGCCCGCCGCCAACCGACTGCTCGCGATTTGCGTTTGCTGATAGCAATTTCGAAGACGATCGCGAATCTGGAGCGTGTCGGTGACGAGGCGGCTCGCATTGCGCGCACGGTCCAGCGTTTGATCAATGCCGGCGTTCCGAGTCGTTTGCAACTGCCGATGTCGGACTTGGCCTACGAGGCTGAATTGGCGATTGCCTTGTTGCGCAAGGCACTCGATGCCTTTGCCCGACTTGATGTGGAGCAAGCGCTTGACGTGCTCAAACAAGACGATCAGATCGACAAGGAATTTGATGGGCTGATGCGCAAGTTGATCACCTACATGATGGAGGATCCGCGCACCATTTCTACCTCGATTGATCTGGTTTTTGTAGCTAAGGCGATTGAGCGCGTCGGTGACCATGCAAAGAATCTTGCCGAGGTCATCATTTACGTGGTCAAGGGCATGGATGTGCGACACAACTCGCCCGAAGCCGTCGAAACCATGGTTCGCTGAATTCAATCAACGTCAACGAGAACCATCATGGCAGCTAGCCTGGGAGTCAGGATATGAGTCGAATCCTTGTGGTGGAGGACGAGTCGGCGATTGCGGAATTGATTGCCATCAACCTGCGACACGCCGGCTTTGAAGTCACTTTGGCAGCGACCGCCGACCAAGCACAATTCGAGCTGGATCGGGTGCTGCCCGATCTGGTGGTGCTGGATTGGATGCTGCCCGGACAGTCGGGTTTGGCATTGGCGCGGCAGTGGCGCGCAGCGGCTCGCACCAAAGAGCTGTCCATCATCATGCTGACAGCGCGTGCCGAAGAGACCGACAAGATTTCAGGTCTCGATGCGGGTGCAGATGACTACCTGACCAAGCCTTTTTCGACCAACGAGTTGCTTGCTCGAATTCGTGCCGTGCTGCGTCGCAAGGCACCCGAGGCGCTGGATACCGTGGTTGATGTGGGCGGTTTGAGCCTTGACCCAGGTACTCGCAGAGTCAGCCGCGAAGGCTGCGAAATCAAACTGGGCCCCACCGAATTCCGTTTGCTGCATTTTTTCATGACTCATCCAGAGCGAGTACATAGCCGCTCGCAGCTGTTGGACCGAGTCTGGGGCGACCATGTGTTCATCGAAGAGCGCACCGTCGACGTCCATGTCAAACGCTTGCGGGAAGCGCTTGAGCGCGTGCAGTGCGCGCGCATGATCGAGACCGTTCGCGGCGCAGGTTATCGTTTGACTCAGCAGGCCAGCGCCGTCTCTGTATGAGCTTGGCCACTCAGCCCTGCCGCTCCGCATCACGGTTCATGAGCGACAGGCGTGGCATGAACGGCACCTGGGTCGGGTTGCTGTCTGTTCTTCGTGGGGAAGCCCTGTGAGCTGGCTGTTGCCTCGTTTTGTGTTGGCGGCACTTGCCATTGGCATCGGCGCACTGGTCGGTTTGTGGAGCAGCGAATTGCTGCAATTCCGGCTGCTGGGCGAAATTCTGGGAGCGTCCACCGCCGTTGGGGCGCTGGTCCTGCTTGATGTCGTGCGAGGGCACCGGCTGATGCTGTGGCTGCGGGGGGCGCAATTGGATACAGCCCCTCGCGATACCGGTTTGTGGGGCGAGTTGGGCTACCGGATCGAGCGGGCCGTGCGCGAGCGCGACAAAATCATCGAGCGTGAGCGTGGGCAGTCTGGGCAGTTCCTGTCGGCGATCGAGGCCTCGCCCAATGGCGTCCTGATGCTGGACAGGCAAGATCAAATCCATTGGTGTAACCGGGCTGCGGCCGATCATTTCTCGCTCGACCCGCAGCGAGATTTGCTGCAGCGCATCACCAATCTTGTGCGTTCACCGTCCTTCGTTGCTTTCTTGCAGGCGGGTCAATTTGACAGCCCTGTGTTGCTCAGCAATGTGCGCGGTGTCGGGGCCTTGTCCGTGATCGTGCGTCGCTACGGTGACGGCATGAAGCTGGTGTTGTCGCAGGACATCACCGAGCGCGAGCGCGCCGATGCGATGCGACGCGATTTTGTTGCGAACGTATCGCACGAGATCCGTACACCGCTGACCGTGCTGCTGGGCTTCATCGAGACGATGATTTCCTTGCCGTTGACCGAAGCGGAGCGGCGTCGGGTATTGACCCTGATGGATCAGCAAGCTCAGCGCATGCAGGGTTTGGTCAGTGACTTGCTGACGTTGGCCCAGTTGGAGGGGAGCCCGCGACCCGCGCCGGACCGTTGGGTTTCACTTGATCAATTGTTGGCTCGGGTCAGCTCTGACAGCACGGCTTTGTCCGGCGGGCGGCACCGGATTCATGTGCAAACGCAAACGCAGGTCGATTTGGCCGGGGTGGAATCAGAACTGCTCAGTGCGGTGGCTAATCTGATGACGAATGCTGTCCGCTATACGCCCGAGAAGGGCGATATCGACTTGGCTTGGCGCGTTCTTGCGGATGGCAGTGGCGAGCTTTTGGTCAGCGACACAGGCATGGGCATTGCGCGCGAACACCTGCCTCGCTTGACCGAGCGCTTTTACCGGGTCGACGGCAGTCGATCGCGTGAGACCGGCGGCACAGGCCTTGGGTTGTCCATCGTCAAACATGTGGTGCAGCGCCATGGCGGCGAGTTGCAAATCCAGAGCGAGCCCGGCAAAGGTTCCAAATTCAAGCTGCTTTTTCCGGCGGTACGCGTGCGGGCATCGGGGCATCCCGCACTCCCTGTGGATGCGCCCTTGAGTGTCGCAGCATCGGGCTGGCGTTGAGCGCTGGAACTTGATTCGGGAGCTGGAGCTTCAGCGCCGACGCAGCACCGCGAAGCTGGGCACTCGGTCCGTCGGACGCCCGACGCTGGCAATTTGTATCCACCCGGACGGAACGGTCGCCAGCTCGCCTTGCAGCGCATAACTGCATGGACTATTGATCAATGATGCGTCAGACCTGACCCGCCAACCTCCCTGAAACTCCAATGCGGCCAGGGTTGGCAGCGCCTGATTGGGTGCTGCAACACAGTCGGCATCAGCCGGCAAGTAGGCCCGCAAGCGTTCGACCAATGGTTGGTTGCTGCGCGCGTAGTTCAGCGGCGGAAGCAGCAGCGTCATGATCAGCATCCAGTTCAGGGCGACACCGCCGGCCGGCAGGATCAGGCTCTTCCACAAGGCATGCCGGTGACGGGAGGTACGCCAGCGCACCAAAGCCAGCCAAGCGGCGCTGGCGAGCACGGCGAACCCCAGCGCTACCCCGTTGAAGTTGGGCTCAAAACCCTCTGCCAGACGGCGCAGATTGGCCAAGGGCGTGGCAGGCCAACCCAACTGCATCGAGACGTAGTAGACCCAGAAGAAGAGCGCGCAGGCGCTGAAGAAAAACACCGAAAACCAGTCCATCGCTGCTGCCATGCCTCGGCGCAGCGTGGGCAACGCGAACGCTGCCAGTACCGCCATGGCTGGCAGGCTGAGCAGCAGCGCTCGATCCGAGCCGCCCATCAGCACGCTGGTGAGCAGCGGAATCAGCAGCAAGACAAGTGGCACCAGGATGTGGCGGTGCTGCCAATGTGCCCGCCACCGCCAGAGAGCCCACATCGCCAAAGGCCATGCTGGCCAACAAAACCAGCCGATCAAATTGAGCAGGCTCAGGGGCAAATCTGCGGACCAGTCGGTGCCGATGCGCCAGGCCCAGGCATTGAACTCCCAGGCGCTGAGCGCGGCAAGCAAGCCAGCGGCCACCATCGACGGCATCAGAGCGCGCACCTCCGGGTAACTGGAGCGTTTGCAGAGCAGCGCCCCGAAGCCAGCAAAGCCCAGTGCGATCGCCGGCGCGCCGCTTGCCGCCAAGATAGGCAGCGAAAACAGCGTGGCCCAACGAGACTTGGCGGCCCGATAAGGCGCTGCAGCCAAGCCGTAAAGGTAGAGAGACACGGCCAGCAGTTGCAGCAGTTCAGGCGTGGTCTCGTGCCCCAATTGAAGCAAGCCCAGTGATGCAATCAGAGCCAGCAGCGCCCCATCGGCGAGTGCTCGAGCGTAGTCCACCGAATGAGCTTCGCCGCCGAAAGCGAAGGCTACCGGCTGCGCGGCAGCGGTGCTGGCGAGATGGAAGCTGCTGTACCAAACCAGCACCAAGATCAGCGCGAGGATCAATGTGAACGGCAGGCGTGCAGCAAATGCGGCGTCAAAAAATGGCAGGCACT
>CANFYD010000230.1 GCA_947450745.1 Burkholderiales bacterium | reverse complement strand
CAGCCGATGGGTCAAAAGCCAGGGTAGACAAGCCCGGGCTACCACCCGACTCTGCCGCGCTGACGCGAAAGCCATTGCTCTCACCGGTGGCGGTGGAGCGCATCACCAGCCGTGCACCGCTGGCATCTGTAACGATGCTGGCCGACACACCGGCATCGGCGCTGTTGATCTTGTCGCGTATCTGCGCGAGTGAGTCTTCACCTGAGGCGATGTCTATCGTCACCGCCGTCGCCCCGTTTTTGGCCGTAAAGGCACTTTGATCGGCGTTCCACGTACCCAGCTCAATGGTCAGGGAGCCCTGGCCTATCGTGCTGGCGCTGGTCGGCTGCGCCAGACTGGCCACCGATTGGGAGGTGGCCAGCTTGCTTACGCTGATGCCGATCACGCCCGCCGCCGCGCCGCTGCTGGCACTGACGCTGACGCTGGAACTGTCTGATGAGCTGGCCGTGGTGCCGCCATAGGTGCTGGCGGTGGTCAGCTTGGCGGCGGCGTCGCGCATGGCAGCAACGGCGCTTTGCACCTGCCCGTAGGACGACAACTTGGTTTGTAGAGTGGTGGCTTGCGTCTGCAACTGTCGGATCGGCGTCCGCTCGATCGACATCAGTTGGGTAACGATGGTGTTGACGTCGAGTCCGCTGCCGATACCGGCTGAGCTGAGGGTTGCCATGACGAGCCGCCTTTCCTATGAATTCATTGATAGCTTCCTATCGGCACAAACGAGCCCAGGCTTGAGCCCCGATTGCGGGGGTCAAGCCGGCTCAGCTTGCGTTTGCTTTTTCAGCCCTTCAGCAAGGCCAGCACCTGCTGCGGCAAGGAGTTGGCCTGGGCCACCATCGCGTTACCGGCCTGCTGCAGAATCTGCGCCCGGCTCAGGTTGGACGTTTCCGTCGCGAAGTCCGCATCCATGATGCGGCTCTTGGCGGCCGACTGGTTTTCTACCGACACCTGCAAGTTGCCGATCACCGATTCAAAGCGGTTTTGCGTGGCACCGTACATGGCGCGCTCGCTGTTGATCTTGTTGATCGCACCGTCGATGTTGTTGATCGTATCGCCGAGCGTCGCTGTCGTGGTGGTGCTGTCGATCACGACAGTAGACGTGGTGACAGCCGTGATGCTGACATCGGCCGACATATCCGACGTTGTCACGGTGATGACGTCGTTGCCGGTGGTGTTAGCCCCGATCTGGAAGTCCCGAGCACCCGCGCTGGCACCGATGATGGTGGTGCCGTTGAAGGTGGTACCGCCCAGCACTCGGCCAATTTCGGATGAAAGTTGTTGGAATTCAGCATTCAGCGAGTCTTTGTCGCTGTCGCTGTTGGTGCCGTTGCGCGCTTGCACGGTCAACTCGCGCATCCGCTGCAAGGCGTCGCTGACCTTGCCCAAGGCGCCTTCAGCCGTTTGCGCCATCGAGATACCGTCGTTGGCATTGCGGATGGCCACGTTCATGCCGCGAACCTGTGAGTTCATCCGCTCGGCAATCGCCAGGCCGGCGGCGTCGTCTTTGGCTGAATTGACCCGCAGGCCCGATGACAAGCGCTGCATCGATGTGGCCAGCGACAGCTGAGATGAGCTGACGTTGCGTTGCGCGTTCAGGGACACCAGATTGGTGTTGATTGACTGTGACATGTGCACTCCTCAAGAATCAATGACTCCCGGCAATGCGCCGGCCGAGCGGAACAACAGCCATTTGCGAATGCCCAGGGCACTCGACAGATCAGCTGGTCCGCGTATTCACCGGTTGCTGTCATTCGCAGCGTGCAAAGCTGCTGCTGCAAAAACTTGCGTCCGGGCTGCAAGCTCTGTGGGGGAACCTGTTGCCATCATTGTTGCCAACCCGGAGGTGGTTTGAATCGATGAAATGAAGCGTGAAAATGCACCTGTTTTCAGCCGCTGAGCGAAAAACAAAAAACCTCGCCCGGTCTACACCGGGCGAGGTCTTCAAAGGGCAGCTGCAGCCCGAGCGTGTGCCCGGGCTGTTCAGGGCAGTCAATCAACGCAACAGCGCCAGCACCTGGTTGGGCAATTGGTTGGCCTGGGCCACCATCGCATTACCCGCTTGCTGCAGAATCTGCGAGCGGCTGAGGTTGGACGTTTCCGTCGCGAAGTCCGCGTCGGTGATGCGGCTCTTGGCAGCCGACTGGTTTTCCACCGAAACCTGCAAGTTGCCGATCACCGAGTCAAAGCGGTTTTGCGTCGCACCATACATGGCGCGTTCGCTGTTGACCTTGTTGATGGCGCCGTCAATGTTGTCGATGACGATCTTGAGCGCCGCGGCATCCGTCGTGCTGTCGATCTTCCCGCCGGTGACGGCGGTGACGCTGGCATCTGCCGTCATGTCAGTAGTTGTTACCGTGATCACGTCGTTGGTCGTTGTGTTGGCACCGACCTGAAAGTCCTTGGCGCCCGCGCTGGCACCAATGATGGCGGTGCCGTTGAAAGTGGTTCCACCCAGTACGCGGCTGATTTCCTTGCCGAGCTGCTGAAATTCTTGATCCAGAGAGTCCTTGTCAGAGTCTGAATTGGTGCCGTTGCGGGCCTGAACCGACAACTCACGCATCCGTTGCAGCGAGTCGCCGACCTTGCCCAAGGCGCCTTCAGCCGTTTGAGCCATCGAGATGCCGTCGTTGGCATTGCGGATCGCCACGTTCATGCCGCGCACTTGCGAGCCCATGCGTTCCGAGATGGCCAGACCGGCTGCATCGTCCTTGGCGCTGTTGATGCGCAGACCGGAGGACAAGCGCTGCATCGAGGTGGCCAGCGAGGCTTGGCTGCTGGAGACATTGCGCTGTGCGTTGAGGGACACGACGTTGGTGTTGATGGACATGCTCATTTTAAATTCTCCAATAACGGTTGAATGACAACCGGCACCCTTGCCGACATTGTCTTGACAGAACGGTTGTGGGCGGCTCTGTCAACGCTTCTGCCCAAACCACCCCGCAAAAATGTGCGAGGCTTGCTATGCCCGATGCTATTCAGACCGCAGCTGTCCCGCATGACTACTGGCCATGTCGTGATCGTCTGGCTGATTCCGGACCCCGGTTTTGATTGCTCATCCCCGTTGAATTTGTTATCGGACCGGCCCCGCTCGGACTTAAGCCACTGTTGAAATTATTTTCAATTGAAGGCATGAATTGGCTTGCTTGTTCCGCGCACCTTCAGGCTTTTGCTACGGACAAGATTTTTAAAATCATTGGTATCACTTTGATGCGGGCCCGCTTGCCGCAGCACTCCATCCCCTCAACAGCCGATAGCTATGCAAATCAAGTCGAGTCAAGCCAAGCCCCGCGCCAAGCCCAGAATGGCGGCGCCCGCAGCGGGCCAGCAATGCTGGCGCGAAGGGCTGCAACTGAGTCGTGATGGCGATTGGCCCGGGGCCGAACGGGCATTCCGGCGCGCCCTCCAATATTGCCCTGACGACACGGTCTATCTGCTCAACCTCGCGCGCGCCGAGTCGAAGTGCGACGGGGCCGATCTGGGTCTGCGGACGCTGCAGACCTTGCTGGCACTGGAGCCTGCCAATGGACTGGCGCGCACCATGGCGGTGGATTTGCTAAATCAGCAGCACCGTTATGCCGAGGCAGCGGCTTGCATGCAGCAACAGCCAGCCGAAGTGCCTCACACAGCCGAGTATTTTCAGAACCTTGGTGAGGCCTTGTTCAATGGCGGCAGCTATCAAGAGGCGATCAGTGCGTTGTTCGACGGCCTGAGCCAGCAGATCGATCACGCCTTGTCGCACTACCGGCTGGGCCTGTCTTTCAACGCGCTAGGGCTGAAGAGCGAGGCGATCGAATGCCTGAGAACTGCCTTGGTGCTGGGTCTCGGACCCGGCGATATTGCTGCCCAGGGTTTACTGGTCTTCATCGGGCGCGAGCTGTGCCGTTGGGAGCATGCACAGGGCGACTTGGCAGCATTGCAAACAATGACCGCTGCCTTGCCCGCCGGCGCCGCGCAGTGGACGTCCGTGTTTGCGCAGGCCACGCTCAGCGCCGACCCGCTTCAATTGCTGCGCGCCGCGCGCAGCTGCACTGGATTCAATAGGCGACAAGTTCAGCCCTTTTCCGCGTTGCCCTTGCGCGCCTTGCCACAGCGCTTGCGAGTGGGTTTTGTGTCCTCCGATCTGCATCAGCATGCCACCGCGATTCTGATGGCCGAGGTGTTCGAGAAGCTCGACCGCACGCGCTTCGAGGTCACGCTTTATTCCCACGGTCCCGAAGACGGCAGTGCAATGCGGCAGCGCTTGCGCGTGGCTGTCGATCATTTCGAGGAGGTTTCCAAGGCCAGCGACCTGGAGGTGGCGCAGCGGGTGCGCGCGCAGCAAATTGATGTGCTGATCGATTTGAAGGGCCATACCCGCGATAACCGGCTGGCGCTGTTTGCCTATCGGCCAGCGCCAGTACAGGTGACTTTTTTGGGCTTTCCGGGGACGACCGGGGCCGACTTCATCGACTATTTCATCGGCGACGCGATCGTCTCGCCCTTGTCCCATGCGCCGTTTTACAGCGAGAAGCTGGCACTGCTGCCCAGTTGCTACCAGCCAAACGACAAGCAACGCCCGCTGCCCGAGCCTTGCAGCCGGGCTCAGGTCGGTCTGCCCGAGGGTGCCTTGGTGCTGTGTGGCTTCAACCAGCCGTTCAAACTCTCGCCCGAGGTTTTTGATGTCTGGTGCGACCTGCTGCAGCAGTTGCCGGATGCCGTGCTTTGGCTGTTGCAATGGAATGACTCGTCCCCGGCGCAATTGAGGCTGGAGGCGCAAGCCCGCGGTATCGACCCGGAGCGGCTGCTGTTTGCGCCCAAGGTGGGCGTGCGGGAGCACCTGAGCCGCTTGGCCCTGGCCGATCTGTTCATCGACACCTGGCCTTGCAACGGCCACACCACAGCCAGCGATGCGCTGTGGGCCGGCGTGCCCGTGATCACCTACGCCGGTGAGAACTTTGCTTCACGCGTAGCCGCCAGCCTGTTGACGGCGGTGGGCTTGCCGGAACTGGCCTGCGATAACCTGACCGACTACCGCGACTTGGTGCTGAAGCTGGCGGGCGACGCTTCGGTCCGCCAAGCTCTGCACGAGCATTTGCTGCTGGCTCGGGACCAAGCACCGCTGTTCGACAGCGACCGTTACACCAAAGACTTTGGCGACTTGCTCTGGCGCATGGCCGAGCGTTGGTCGCAGGGCTTGCCGGCAGAGCACTTGGATATGTCCTCGCCCACCGAGCCTGATCTGCCGCCCGAAGTGAGCCCGCTCGAGCTTGCAGCTGCCACCGCCGCCGCTGCCGCTGCCGTTGCTGCTGTTGAATCTACCGTCGATGAGAACCCCGCCATGAGCGTCAGCTTGCCTGAAGTCCACCTGTGTATCGTGCAACCCGGTGCTTTTGTGCATTCGCTGGGCTTTCTGGATCAGGCCCGCTACTTCCGCCATCAATTCCGCCGCATGGGTGCCCACGTCAGTCTGGCCAAAAACCGGCTGCGCCACGATGCGGTCAACTTCGTGTTCGGTGCCCATCTGGGCTTTGACGCCCAGCGCTGCGAGCGCTACAGCTGTGTGTTCGTGAATTTGGAGCAGCTCGGTGAGGGCGGGGCGGCGGTGTCCCCCGACTATCTCAAGTTGCTGGCGACCTCGCCTGTGGTGGACTACGACGCCGGCAACGTCGCGGCCTACACCGCTCACAGCGATGATGTCCCGCTGTTCCCGCTGCTGTACGCGCCGTATCTGGCGCAGCCGAATGCCGTCGCGCTGGAAGATCGGCCGATCGACCTGCTCTTTATCGGCAGCCTGAACCCGCGCCGCCGCGCTCTGATTGCTCGCATTGAGGCGCTGGGCCTGAAAGTCAGCCAGTTCGATGCGCCGCTCTACGGCCCCGAGCGCGACAGCGTGATCTCGCAAGCCAAAGCGGTCTTCAACGCGCATTTCTACCCCAGCAGCCGCTTCGAGCAGGCACGGGTTTCGCATTGCCTGTCGCTGGGCACGCCGGTGATCTCGGAGCGCGGTCCGCTGACTCAGCCGCATCCGGACTTTGAAGACAATGTGTTCTGGATTGATGGCGACCGGTTGGAGGCGTTTTTCACCGAGCGTTTTGCCCAGCCGGCGTTCTTCGAGGAAGCGCGCGCCCAACTGCAACGTTTTGCCCTGTCTGACCCGATCGAGGCCTATGCCGACCTGCTGGCTTTTGCCGCAGGCTATGCCCGCGAACATCAGCAGCGCCGCCCGGTGGCCCCGTGGCAGCCGTTGCGCATCAATCTCGGCTCGGGCAAGGATTACAAGGACGGCTGGTTGAACCTTGATGTGCTGGATCGAGCCCAGCCCGATCTGGTGCTGGATCTTGGGCAGCCCACCGCTTTGCCGCTGCAAGCCAGCACGTCCTATGGCGGGCCGGTGCTGTTGGTCGAGGGCGGTGCCGAGCTGATCTATGCCAACAATGTGCTGGAACATGTGCCCGATTTGCCTGAACTGATGGGCAATTGCCTGCGCCTGCTCAAGATTGGCGGCAGCTT
>CANFYD010000229.1 GCA_947450745.1 Burkholderiales bacterium | reverse complement strand
TGGCTGAGCCGGACCGAGGGCAAAATTTACCGCTTGCCAACCGAGGCCGAATGGGAATACGCGGCCCGCGCCGGCACGCGCACCCGCTACCACTCGGGCGACGACCCGCAATCGCTGCTGCAAGTGGCGAATGTTTTTGATGTCCAAAGCGCCAAGCTGTGGCCGCACTGGCAAGCGATGGCCCTGCAGGGAAATGACGGTAAGGGGGACGGTAAACGGGATGGGAACGGGGACGGCTATGCCTTCACCGCTCCGGTCGGCAGTTTTGCGCCGAATGCCTGGGGCTTGTTCGACATGCACGGCAATGCCTGGGAATGGGTGTCCGACTGGCACGCCGACGACTACTACGCCCATTCCCCGCTCAACGACCCGCAAGGCCCGGCCACCGGCGAGGTGCGGGTGCGGCGCGGCGGCTCCTGGCACACCTGGGCTTTTTACGCCCGCTCCGCCTACCGCAACTGGAACGCGCCGGACACGCGCTACACCTTGGTCGGGTTCAGGCTGGTGCGGGAGTTGGCCGACGACGAGCGCTGAGAGGGCGAGAGGTTTTCTGCTGCGTAGCCGCTCAAGCGTAAGTGACCAGCGCCTTGCCGTCTGCGCTGTCCAGGTGCGGCAGCATATTGAAGGTCTGCAGCACATGGCGCTTCGGGTTGAAGGAGAACTCGGACACCGCGCTGTTGCGGATGTGCAAATTCATCTCGATGGTGGAGTCGTGCGGCGTGGCCAGAATTTGCCCCACTGCGGTCGAGATCGGGCCGCCGCTGGAGACGATCAGCACAGCGCCTTTGCAGTGCTGGCGCACATGGTCGAGGGCGGCGGCCACGCCGGCCGAAAACTCGGCATAGCTGGGCATGCCGACCGGCTGCGTCTGCCCGGCCATCCAGGCCCGCAGCCCCTGACGCAGCAAGCGAAAGTGCTGACGAGCGGCCTCGGCATTCAACGGTCTTTCAAGCGGGCCGCTGTGGACGGCTCGGATCACCGCCTCGCTGTCATATTCATTCAAGCCCGGCCAGACCTGCGGGGTCAGCGCCGAATCTGTCCCCAGTCCCGAAACGATGCCGGCCAGCGACTGCGCATGGCGCTTCAGGGAGCCGGTCAGCACCGCATCGAATGTCATGCCGCGCTCGCGCCAATAGTGGCCCAAGCGCTCGCATTGCAGACGCCCCAACTCACTGAGCTGGTCGTAATCATCGGCACCCAAGGAGGCCTGGCCGTGCCGTACAAGATAGAGAGTTCCCATGGTTCAACATTATCTCGGCTGGCAGCCGATGGGCTTGTCGCTGGGGCGACCCGTGAACATGGCTACCATCACGGTTTACCCGCAGCCGCCAGGAGCACGCAGCATGGCACTTGAAGTGATCGAATATGAAACATCGCCTGACGTGGTGGCCAGCGTCATCGTCTTGCACGGCCTGGGGGCCGACGGCCGCGATTTCTTGCCCGTCGCCGAGGAGCTGAACCTGCAGGCGATTGGCGGCGTGCGCTTCGTGTTCCCGCACGCGCCCAAGCAAGCCGTCAGCGTCAACGGCGGCGTCATGATGCGGGCCTGGTATGACATCCTGGACGCCGAGTTGGACCGGCAAGAGGACGAAGCTGGCATGCGCAGCTCGCAAGCGGCAGTGGCTGCCTTGATCAGCAAGGAGATCAAGCGCGGCGTGCCGGCCTCGCGCATCGTGCTGATGGGGTTTTCACAGGGCTGCGCGACCATTTTGCTGGCCGGGCTGCGTTACCCGGCCCGTTTGGCCGGCCTGGTCTGCCTGTCAGGCTATCTGCCGCTGGCCGCCACCACTGCCGCCGAGCGCCATGTCAGCAATGCCGAGCTGCCGATCTTCCAAGCCCACGGCCGCAGCGATACCGTCGTACCGATCGAGCTGGCCGAGGCCGCCCACATGATCTTGCAAGGCCTCGGCCACCCGCTGGATTGGCATGAATACGCGATGCAGCACTCGGTCTGCAGCGAGGAGATTGCCGACTTGAATCGCTGGTTGTTGAAGTTACTGAGCTGAAGCCCCTCACGGGTCGGTGCGGCGCGTCAAGCCACTGACTTGCGCCAGCGCCAAGACCACGGCGGAGCCGCGGTCGGCTACGCCCAGCTTGTCGAGCAGCAGCGCCAGATGCGCGTGCACGCTACGTGGGCCGAGGCTCAAGATGCTGCCGATTTCTAGTTCGTTCTTGCCCTTGACCGCCCAAAAAAGCAGCTCGGCTTCCAGGGCGCTGAGCTTGAAGCCGTGCATCAGCCCATGCAACAGCGCTGCGTCATCGGCCTCGCGCATGACGATCAGCCACTGCCCCGCGCCCAGCGCATCGGGGTCCACCGCATGCAGGATGAAGCTCAAACGCTTGGCACCGCGCGCCACCATCGCCAGCGTTGACTGCGCGCCAGAGCTGGCGCCCGCACCTGAACCGGTGCCCGGAGCCAAGCGCCGCTGCGCCAGCACGGTCAAGCCCGATCCTTGCGCACCGGCACGGCGGCGCAAAGCCTCGCGGTGCAACCACAGCAAGACCTCGGGCGGCAACAGACCTCGCTCAAAATGCCCGCCGCTGAAGTATTCGGCCATCAACTGCCGGGCCAGGGCTGTCTGCCAGACGCAGCGCCCATCGGCCTCATGCACGGCCAAGCTGGCGTGGCCAAAGGCATCGAGCGCATTGCGAGCTTGACTCTTGACAAGATCGGTCGGGTCGGCCAGGTTCCTCCGACTGCGGCTCAGCAGTGCCTCGATCCGCGCCAGCACCGCACGCGGGCTGATCGGTTTGCCGACCACATCGGACGCCCCGGCGGCAAATGCCGCCTCCGCTTGCGGACCCTCACGGCTGTCCGTCATGACGAGTAGCGGAAGGGCCAAGTCGGCCGAATCGGCAGAATGGGCCGGGTCGGCCCGCAAGCGCTGCATCAACTCGAAACCGCCTCGATCCGGCAAGTCAGCCGCCAGCAACACGAGATCGGGCCACGGCTGCGGTGGCGCCAGCAGGCTCAAGGCCTCGGCCACGCTGCCCGCCGCCCGCACGTTGTACCCGGATTCTTCCAGCGCATCGTGCAGCAGCGCCAGCCGCTCCGGCAGGGCATCGACAATCAGCAGGCAGGCAAGAGCTGAAACAGAGGAAACAACAGCAGCAGCCGCAGGCCGAGCCGGGTTGGGGCGTCGAGCAGCGGCAGTCGGGTCTGGCGGTTCGGTGGCAGGCATCATGGAGGTCTCGCGCTGAGTGCACGCAAGCCTCGTGCCAAATCAGCGCTGGCCTGCAAGGCGGGTCAGGGCAAAGATCCAGCGGCTCCTCGGCCTCAGCGTGGGCGAGCGGGCAAGCAGCCTGTTTTAACCCGCTTTTCCGGTTATCGAATCCGCCTTCGTGCGGCAATTGAAGGCCCGGCCTGCCCCATACTTCGGGTCTGTTGGCGCAACCTGACCGACGCCACGTGGCAGCCCGGCAACTTAGGCACCGCCGCCCTTCAACCCCCACCCCGAAACCTCTAAACGCGCATGGATCGATTGGCCGAGCAAGTGGTGGCCTGGCATAACCGCCATCCGCTGGCAAAACGGATCACCATTTACGACGTCCACACGATCGGCGTCGTGGCCCTGCCCTTCATGCGCAGCGGCCCGAGCGCGCCTGCGAGCAAGGTCGAGCCGGTGTTGAGCGACGAGCTGTCGGCCGAGGACTTGGCCATCGCCGCCGCGTTCGCAGCGCAGGCCTCGCACGAGGCTGCACCGAATCAAGCAGAACTACCTGGGCCGGCAGAGGAAAAGCAGGCCAAGCAGCCCATTTGGAAGGCTTGGGCAACCCGGCCCGGCCGCTACTGGGCCGCCCTGCGCGCCAAGTTCGGCCAGCGTTCAAGCGACCAGCCAGACATCTGGCCCGCCTTCAGCGAAAGCTTGATCACCGGCTTGTCGCCCAAGCGGATTGCCGCTTTCGCCAAGGCCCACGGTTACACCAACCTGCCCGGCGGGGCGGACTGGCCGCAACGTATCGTCCCGTTCGACGATGGCTTGATGGCCGGCAGCAGTGCGGCGGCCGGCGCTTGGCCGTTCGAGCTGTATTTGCTCAGCGCCGGCATCGATGCAGGCAGCTCGCGCAGCCGCATCCTGCTGGGCCAGGGCCGACCCAGCCCGGCCCTCGGCCGCCGCTGCTTGAGCCCCCAGCGCCTCGGTTTGGCCGGTTTGCTGGTGGTGGGCTTGGTCGCAGCGGCCGCCGGCCTGTTCTGGCCCCGCTCGAAGGACACTCACGCCGACACGGCTCTAGCGGCAACAACGGCAGCATCTGCAGCAACGGCAGCATCCGCAGCGGCTTCTGCTCCAGCGGCAGCAGCTCCACCAGCCAGCGAGGCGCTGGCTGCCGCTCAGTCGGCCAGCGCGGCCAGTGCCAACCAGACAGTCAGCGCGGAGCCCAGCGCCAGTCAGGCCACCCCGAACCTGGCCAGCCTGCTGGCCGGCACGGCCAGTGCACCAGAAAAGACGGCCAATACGCCAGCTAAGCCAGAAACTGCACCAGCAGCGGACGCCGCCAGCGAACCCGCGCCCGATATTCGCCCGCAGTTTGTCAAACCTATCCCCAAGCGACCGGCCAAGTCGCTGCACACGCCGGAATCCGAGGCTCCGCCGGCAGCGGCTAAAACGGCTCCTGCCGAGACTAAAGCGGACGCGAAATCAGGCTCGAAAACCAGCCCAAGCCCCGCCCCGGAGGCCGCCCCGGCAGCGGTTGAAAAACCGACCGGCAAACCCACCGGACGTGCCAGCAAGGGCGAAGCCGCCGAGCCGATCAGCAAAGCCAGCGCCCTGGGCCAAACCGCCGGGGCCAGCGGTCAGACCGTGGTCGCCCTGGTCGGCCCGACCAGCCGCAGCCGCGCCGAAGCCGAATCGATGCTGCTGCGCATGCGCACCCTGATCGAGCCTACCCAGGCCAACCCCGCCGCGCTGCAAGCCCAGGTGTTTCAAACCCCCGACGGCTGGCGCCCCGCCGTCTGGCCCTTCGCCAGCCGCGAAGAAGCCCAACTGATCAACGCCACCCTGATCGCCCGCGGGCTGAGGGTCAAAGCGGTAGATTTTTAGGATTGGGGGCCAGACCGCAGCCGTACCCGGCAAGCTCTGACCCCAACTGATTAAGCGGGTTCTGGGGGACAGACCGAGTCATCTGACTTGTGGGACAGACCTTGGTGTACCCGCCAAGCTCTGCCCCCAACTGATCAAGCGGGTTCGGCAAGCTCTGGCCTCCACTGATTAAGCGGGTTCTTGGGGGCCAGACCGCAACCTTTTAGCTTGTGGGACAGACCGAGTCATCTGACTTGCGGGACAGACCGAGTCATCTAGCTTGCGGGACAGACCTTGGTGTACCCGCCAAGCTCTGTCCCCAACTGATCAAGCGGGTTCCGCCAAGCTCTGTCCCCAACTGATTAAGCGGGTTCTTGGGGAGATCCATCGCGGGTCGCGACCCGCCCTACGTGGCTGCTTCCTTTTGTAGGGCGGGTCGCGACCCGCGTGCGGCCGAGCGGTACGGATCAGCTGCGGTAATCAGCGTTGATCGTCACGTAGTCGTGGCTCAGGTCGCAGGTCCAGACGGTCGCCTGTGCAGCGCCGCGATGCAGGTTGACGCGCACGGAGATCTCGGCTTGTTTCATCACCCGCTGGCCGTCTTCCTCGCGGTAGTCGGGATGACGGCCACCGGCTTGCACCACCAGCACATCGTCCAGATGCAACTCGATCAGCGTTTGATCGAGGTCGTCAATGCCGGCATAACCGACCGCCGCCAGGATGCGGCCCAAGTTCGGGTCGCTGGCAAAGAATGCCGTCTTGACCAGCGGGGAATGGGCAATCGCGTAAGCCGCCTGCTTGCATTCGGACTCATCGCGGCCGCCTTCGACGGTGATGGTGATGAATTTGGTCGCGCCCTCGCCGTCGCGCACGATCGCCTGCGCCAGCGTCTGCGACACCGCAAGCACTGCCTCAGACAAGGCCTGCCCGTCGGCGCTGCTGAGCGATTCAATGCGCGCATGGGCGGCTTGATGGGTGGCGATCAACACGAACGAGTCGTTGGTGGAAGTGTCGCCGTCGATGGTGATGCGGTTGAACGAGGCATCGGCCGCCTGCTTGACCAGGGCCGGCAACAGCGCCGGGTTGATGTGGGCGTCGGTGGCCACATAACCGAGCATCGTCGCCATATTCGGGCGGATCATGCCCGCGCCCTTCGAGATACCGGTGACGGTGACCGTCTGGCCACCGATCTGGAGCTGCAGTGACGCCGCTTTGGGCACCGTATCGGTCGTCATGATGGCCAGCGCCGCCTCGCCCCAGGCGTCGGCGCGCAGCGCTTTGATGGCAGCCGGCAAGCCGGCCACGATGCGCTCGACCGGCAGCGTCTCCATGATCACGCCAGTGGAAAACGGCAGAATCTGCGCTGGCTGCAAGCCCATCGCATCGGCCAGCGCCGTGCAACTCAGGCGCGCCCGCGCCAAACCGTCGGCACCTGTGCCCGCGTTGGCGTTGCCGGTGTTGACCAAGAT
>CANFYD010000228.1 GCA_947450745.1 Burkholderiales bacterium | reverse complement strand
TCACCCCGCCAACTCCCTCACCAACACCTTCGCCAGACTCTGCTGCGCTGCCCCCGGCCCGGCCAGCAAGGCCCGGACTTCGGCCACCGTGTGCTGATCGCTGCGGCCGGCGTTTCTTGAAGCAGCCAGCGCGGCTTGAAAGGCTTCGTGCACGTCGGCTGCGGTGATGTCGTAGCCCCGGCCCTGGGCCATCCAGTGCAGTGCGGCAAGGGCTGCGTCAAGCGCGAACTGAGGATGGGTCTGGCCATGGTCGAGTGCAGCTCGGGTCAGGGTGTGCGGGTCGGTGGGGGACTGGGCGACAAGCGCTATGGCCTCGGTCAACAGGCCAGCCGACTTGGCGGCCGCAAACCATTTGCCCTCCTCGCCCTGCGTGCTGGCGGCCAGGTCGAGCAGGATGTCGGCCGGCGCTTTGAACGGGTACTTTTTGGTAATCGCCCGGAAGGTAGCCAGATAGGTGGTGGCCTGGCTGCCTGCCACGGCATAGCGCGTGTAGGCCTCGGCGGCGTCCTCAGCCAAGCCGGAGGACAGCAAGATGTCCTCGCAGATCTGCGAGATCTCGGCGTCGGGCGAGTTCCCCCGCGGCTGTCTTCGGCGTAGCGCAGCGCGTCCGCCTTGCGGCTCAAAGCCAGCAGTGCAAGTAAGGCCACTGATTGCAGCCCAGCCAACGCGGGAGAAAGGCAGGCGGTGGCGATTCTGGCTCAGCTGCGTATTCCAGACCAAATGCACCAACGATTCCGATCCAAACCCGCCACCCAGCACTGAGGCAAACCCAGCTCAAGCGCCGATCACGATGACTTAGCCTGGCGACGTCTCGGCGTTACCGGGCTCATCAATCACTCAAAAGTTCATCGCGTCCGCGCCGGCCCTTCGTTCGCGATGGCCGGACCGATCTCGGTCGATTGATGCCCATCGCGCTGCACAGCGGGCGCAGGCTCGCGCACAAACCTGACGACAGCCTCGCCCAGTTCGCGGTCCGATCGGTCGGGCGACAGCGCCAAGGCTTTGGCAATTTCCTGCCAGGCCTGGGCTGCATCGGCTGGACTGATCGGCACGATCGGGCTCGCCTTCACTGGCGTTCTGTGGCTGCGCAGCCGCCCGTCCTGCGCCGCCTTGATGCGCCAGAGCGGCTGATCGCTGCGGGCCTGGCCGCGACCGGTCTGCCGCGTCGCTTCCGCCGCGATGCCCCAGCCGCGCAGCTTCTCGGCAAAGGTCTCGCGCCAGCGCTGCAGATCGGCCTTGCGGGGATTCAAGCGCACGCCGTGCTGGGACTCGGCGCGCACGCTCAGGTGCACATGGGGGTTGGCTTGATGGTCGTGCAGCACCATCACGTATTTGTGGTCGGCCAGCTCGGCCTGCGCAAATTCGCGTGCGGCCCGCAGCACGTATTGCGCGTCGGTGCCGCGCGGCATCGACAGCATCAGGTTGAAGGCCTCGCGCCGGTGGCCCACGTCGTCGATCAGCGAGCCGCCGAAGCGCCAGTCGTCGGCCAACTCGTGCACGGCCTCCTTGCCTTGCGTCGTCTGGCCGCGCTCGTCTTCGATGTCGAGTCGGCCGTTCTTGCTGATGTAGCGGAAATGCGCAGTGATGGCCTGCATGCCGCGCCCGCCGCCGGTGACCTTGACCATCACTTGCGGCGCGCGGGGCAGCACCGTGGCCGCGATGCGCTCGCGGATGGCGGCGGCACGCTGGCGAGACCCGCTGCCGCCCGACTTGGGTTGCGGCGCGACCTTGACGATGCGATTGCCGGGATAGAAGAGCCTGTCGCCCCACTGAATCAGGAGGCCGTCGATATTCGGTGCTTGGGACATGAAATGCTCCCGATTTCAGGTGGGTGAAGAGTCCGACGAGCCGGGCTCGTGCCCTCGCGGCTGCAGCTCGGCCAGGACGCGAGAGGCCAGCATCAGGTGGGCGCGCACCTCGCCGGCCAGGGTGTCGAGCGTGTCGCGATACGGCTGCGCCGCCTGAACGTCTCCGTGGCGCAGCAGCGCGGTCAGCTGATGGAGGTTGCGGCTGAGGGCCGAGAGCTCGGCGCTGGAGGCGATCAGGGCCGCCAGGTGCTCGGCACGGCCGGTGCCGTTCGACAGCACCGGCACGCCGGCCACCAGGCCAGCCAGGTAGGCACCGCGCGACAGGCCGGCCGCACGCGCGCCGGCTGCGAGCTGATGGGCTTCGGCGAGAGTCAGACGGATCGACAGCTTGACGGTGCTGCTGGCCGGACCGGAATCTGGGATTGCGGATGTCGGTGCTTGAGGCGCTTCGTGCGGTTCGCTCGCGCCGAGGTAGCCGGCCACCGCGCTGCGCACCAGCAGCGAAACGCTGACCCGCTGAGCCTGCGCTCGCGCCACCAGCTCGGCCTTGAAGCCGCGCATATCGACCGTGACGAAGTCGTGAGAGCTGGTGTTCATGGTGGACCGACGGGGGAACGAAAGGACCAAACGGAATGGCAAGGGCGGGCAATTCGGCAAGTGCGCAGCATTTGTGAAACCGGCGGCATGCCGCCTATCCTGCACTCACCTCCGCATTCAGTTTGTGCCTATCGCATGTGGTTTTTGAGGATGGAATTCATCAAAAATCCATCGCGACGACGACTCGGCAGCGTCGATTCGTCAAACGGTTTTTGATCAAGCCGACTGATCAGGCCTCAGCTATCAACGGCTGTTCGGTCTGGTGCGTCGAACGGTTTTACAGCCGCCGCATTGAACCGGTGGCCTTGTCTTCAGGCATCGCACGATGGCCAGTCGTAAAACGGATTTACAGACAGGGCGGCGACCATTGAAATCGCTGCTTGCCGTCACCCTGAATAAAACCGTTGGACGTTCAACCCGTCACCGCTGTCCGATATTTGTCTGCAAACTTCGGACTACCCAGCATCAAAAGCTTCCGAAGATCGAACCGACCGATCGCGTCAAACGGTTCGACGTTCTCACCCGACGGCGAAACCGATCAGCTTGAGCCTGGACGCCGCGACCACTTGCGGTCGCTGGTCAACACCGCCGCGCACGAATACGCAGCCTGGCTCGGAGGGCACGGCATCCACAACGACGGCAACCGTCTGGCCATCCCAATCGGCTTGAAGCGTCAACAGGCGGCGCTGTCGGTTGGCGGAGTCTAGATGCTTCACATCGGCAGATGCAGCACCTCTCGCGCTCGAAGTTGCCATCTCGCCCAAAGTAGCCGATTCCAGCGGGCTAGCCAGGATCGCTCGCAAGTCCTCCACGCGCTGACGTGTCACCTGCTGCTGGTCGCTCATCCACGCATCTACCTGGGCTGGACGCTCGCCATGCAGCCGCCGCAGCTCATACAGCTCGCGCAGGCCACGGCAGCGCTTGTCCCGGTAGGCCGCCAGCAGCCACTCGGGTGCGTCGATCAGCGCGGTCGCATAGGTGATGTATTGCTTGCTCTTGCTCAACCGGCGTGCGATCTCGGCTTGGCTGTCGCCCTCGGCCAGACGACGCTGAACAAACAACGCCAGCTCCATCGGCGTGAGCCCGGCTCGTTGCTCGTTCTCGGTCACCTGGGCGTAGCCGGTGAGGGCCTTGTCGACAAAGGCGGGAATATCAGCCTTGCCTGCAAGCATTGACGCGCGCAGTCGCCGAGCACCCATATTGAGCATCCAACGGCCCGGAGCCTCGGCACGCGCGTGCACCGAAACCGGTTGCAGGACACCATGCTCGGCAATCGATTCGGCCAGCTCCTGCAAGGCTTGCGGTTCAAACTCTTGACGCGGCTGGCCCGGGTCTTCGTCGATCAGGGCGATGGCCAGCAGCAGCGGCTGGCCATCGCCGGACGCGAAAGGTCGCTCCAGCCCCTCCAGCCCGCCAAACCCACCGATCCCTTCGAGCGGGTCAAGTTGAAGTGGCATGGGGCTGTACTCCCGCAATTGATGCCTCGCCCGGCTTCAAGGGGCTGCCACCCTGAAGCGTGGCGACGATGCGCGCCAGGCTCGGCTCGATCTCCTTCCACGCATCGCGCGCGGCGGTCTTCTTCATCTCCCAAAGGACTTCGCCGTGCGCCTGAGACTCTGCAATCGCCGAGCGCCGGGGCATGCTGGCGAACTCGCCGATGCCCTGCCCGACCTGGATCATCAAGGACCGATACAACTGGATCACCTGGATGAAGTTCTGCTTCTGGAACGGCGTCGGCTCGACCATGGTCGGCAGCAGGCCGATCAGTTGCAGCTTGGGATTCAGCACGGCCTTGATCTTGCGCAGGCCGACCCGCTCGTGGTTCAGCAAGGCGGTGACGCCGTCCAGCGCCTCCTGGTTCAGCTGGATGGGCGACAGCACGAAATCGGCCGAGGCCAAAGCGCTAATCAGGCGAATGTCCGGGTTCGGATTGGTGTCGATCACGCACAGGTCGAACTGCCCCTCCATCGCGCGGAGAAAACCGCGCAGATTGCGAGCGAAGGGGTTGTGCAAGGCGGGCTGACGCTCCAGGTCGATCAGCGCCGGACGACTGGGCACCAGCACGAAGGGATGGCTTGGCAAGGCGGCGACCAAGCCCGTCAACAGCATGTCGGCGGTGACGGGCGCGACCAGCGGGCGGCCCGACATGCGCAGCGGCTTGCTGAGGTTGCCCTGGTGGTCCAGGTCAATGGCCAGCACGCGCTGGCCTTGCCGGGCCAGGTAGTGACACAACAAGGTGGCGACGGCAGACTTGCCGACGCCCCCCTTTTGATTGGCGAGTACGAGCGTCTTCATGGAAAGATCTCCCGGAGTCGACACAGAAAGCGCGCGAGCTGATAGGAGCATCGAGTCGGCGCGACTGGGGTCTGAGCTTGGCAGGTTGCAATAACGAAGTCGGCCAGCCGTACATCAGCCCTCACATAGCCCCGGGCACGCGGATGCGCAGGTCGACCTTGAGTTCAAGGCCAGACTTCTAAGTGCGTGGTGAAGCAAGAAGACATGGCCCCGCACCATCTTCCGATGCGGGGCGGTCCGGTGAAGCCATGGATTTCGGCAAAAAACCATCGCCGAATCCGAAGCGCTTTGCGCTAGGCCTTGAGCTTGCGCATCTCCTCCGCCAACACCCAGAGCGCCCGGTTCAGACTGACTGTGCGGTCGATGCTGCCGACCGGCCTCGTGTGGCTGCGCCGGCCCTGCGCCGTGCGGATTGCCTGCCCGCCCTGCATCAGATTGCTTTGAATCCGGTTCATCGCGAGCCAAAGGCTGGGGCCCTGATCCTCCGAACGCCGGGCCTCGGTCAATTGCTCGGCCGTCACCGGCACCGGCGCTTCACCCTCCCTGCGCTCTCCATAGCGCAAAGCCAGTGCAGCGGTCGCGAACGCGCGCTCCTCGGCCGGCTCCAGCGTCAGCGCCTTCATGCCCTCGGTCGAAGACTCCACCGCTTCGAAGTCATCCAGCACGCGGAACGCGCCTTCGATCACCTCGCCCTCGATATTGCCTTTGTGCGGGATGCGAATGTCATTCGAGATGCTGCCGGCGATCAGGCCATTGGCACAGACAAATCTGAAGACGCCGGCGATCATTTGGTAAGAGCTGGCACCGTCGTGGCTGTTGATCATGATGATCTCGTTCGCCTCGGGCTTGGCAAGCCGTGGCCCGCCGGCATGGCCCTGATAGCGCATGCGGACCATGTGCTTGGTGAACTCGGTCTTGCCTTCGATGCGGCTCTTGCCCTGCGCCACCATGAAGGGCTCGAAGCCTTCACGGCGCAGGCCGCGCAGCACCTCGATGGTCGGGATGTAGGTGTAGCGCGCGGAGCGACTGTCATGCTTGGCTGCGGCGAAGATCGACGGTGCGGCACGGCGCATCTGGTCCTCGGCCAAGGGCATTTCGCTGCGCATCACGAAGGCATTGCGGGCGAAACGGGTGGTCAATGTGGTGTGGGTGTTCATGGTGCTTCCTTGATGCATTGATTGATTGATTGATTGATTGATTGATTGGTCGGTCGGCCGCTGGGTTCAAGCGGGCGGATCGCAGCAGCGCCCCGCCCTGCGCATGTCTCGTTCAGGTCTGAGCCGTTGAATGATTGGCGGCGTCACTGTCGGCTCTGCGTGGCCTGTGGCTGCGTGCAGCGCTGTGGCCTGCGGCGGAAGCTGAGCTCTGATCGTCAGCCTGCGCTTCGCCCCCGTCCTGCTTGGCGCGCCGGGCCTCGGATGCCGCGCGGCTGTCGAGGTAGTCGATTTCCTCGCAGCTGAAGTTCAGGGCGTAAACCTCGCTGCCCTCGTTGTCCTGGTAGTTGTTGTTGCGCAGGCGGCCAACGATGTTGACGTGGCTGCCCTTGCCCAGGTATTCGGCGGCATGCTCGGCTTGCTTGCCCCACAACGTCCACAGAATGGCGGTGGACTCCTCCTCGCGCCCTTCCCCGCTGCCGCGCCTGGCGTTACTGATGGCTATCAGCGTGGCCTTGGCCAACTTGCCTTCGCAACCATTGACGAACTCCAGCTTCACCGAGCCGGCCAGATGCGCATTGCGCTGCTCCACACGTACGAAAGCCATGATGGGCTCCTTGCTCAAGGATTCAGCCGGACACCGATTCGG
>CANFYD010000227.1 GCA_947450745.1 Burkholderiales bacterium | reverse complement strand
AGCGGGCGCGACAAGCTGGGCAGCTCGCAGCGCAGAGTGCGCCACTGCGCGCGGCCGGCCTCGTTCAACGCCTGCAAATAGCCCATGTAGTCGCGCGCGATGTCGGCCCGAAGTCCATCGGCCAGCAGCACGACCAGCTTGTTGTTCATCGAGGTCTTGTTCATCACGCTCATGATCCCGCCGCCATCACTTCTTTTTGCCAAGCGCGTGGCAGCTTCTTGACCTCGTCAGCCCACAGCGCCGGCTTGACCGCGCGGGCCTTTTGGTACTGCGCGCTGTCGATCAGCTTGGCTGCCACCTCGGCCGGCAGCTTGACCGAGGCGATGCGCACCGGCCGGGCGTTGCCGCGTGCCAGATTGATCTGCCCGGCATCGCTGAAGATGAACTCGCGCGTCAGCTTGGCGGCGTTCGGGTGCGGGGCGAACTTGTTGATGATGGTGGTGTAGCCGCTGGTCACCGAGCCGTCGCTGGGGATGAAGACTTGAAAGTCCGCCCCGTTGGGAATCTTGTCGCGGTAGGACAGGCCGTTGAAGTCCCACAGCACATAGACATCCGCCTCACCGCGCTCCATCAGCGCCGGGCTCGGGTTGGTGGTGATCAGCCGCTGCTGCTTGGCGATCTGCGCAAACTGCGCCAGCGCGGCTTGCAATTGGGTCTCGCTGCCGCCCAGCGCAATGGCGGCGGCCAGCACCGCCGCATTGCCCTGCGCGGCACGCCCGACTTCGCCGATCTGGACCCGATACGCGCCTTGCGGCCCGCCCTGGAACAGCGCCTTCCAGCTGCGCGGCGGGTTGGGCCAGCGCTTGGTGTTGACGGCAAAAGCAATCGTGCCGGTGTAGGCCACCGCCCAATGGCCGTCCGGGTCTTTCGCCCAGGCAGGGATTTGCTCCCATGTGCTGGGTTTGTAGGCCTGCGTGATGCCGCGTGCCTTGGCGATGGCACCGAACTCGAAGCCGACATCACCGATGTCCACGCTGGCATTGCTGCGCTCGGCTTCCATCTTGGCGATCTCCTCCGCGCTGCTCATGTCGCTGTCCACATGGCTGAGGCCATGCAGGCGCTGCAGGTCGGCCCAGGTGTCGCGCCAATTGGCCCAACCGTCGGGCATGCCGACGCTGACCACCCGGCCCTCAGTTCGTGCTGCGGCTTCCAGCGCTTTCAGCCCGGCAGGCGCTTGCGCCAGCGCGCCAAGACACATCACGGCGGCGCTGACGCCAATCAAAAATCGTTTCATGGGTTCAGACCGGTTTGAATTTCAAGTTATCGAGGGCCAGCGTCTTGCTCAGCCGCATGTGGCCCGCACCGTTCAAGATGGACAGCGTCAAGCTGCCGCCACCTTCTGTCAGGTCGATATCGAGCAGGCCGAAATTGGTCTCCGCCACCACCACCGAGGCGCGCTGCCGGTTCGGCGTCGGGATGTCCCACACCTCGGTCAGCCCGCTGGAGGTGATATCCCACAGCGGGTAGCCGCCATCCACCGGCCAGCTCGACAGCTCGCCGTAGTGCATGTCGCCACTGAGGAAGACGACGCCGTTGGCGCGCTGCGTCTTGATCAATTGCACCAAGCGCTCGCGCTCCAGCGGAAAGTTGGCCCAACCTTCCCAGCCGGAACCGTCCGCCGCAAATTGCACGCTGGAGCCGATCAGGCGCAGGTCGGCCGGCTCGGCCAGGCGCTGCGTCAGCCAAGCCCATTGCTCCTCGCCCAGCAAGCGGGCTTGCGGGTCGGGGTTGGGCACATACCAACCGGTCATTGGCTGGCCGCTGTCCTTGGCTTGCTTGACCATGGCGGCATAGCCTTGCTGCTGGGCCGGGTCGGCGCGCAACGGCGTGCGGTTGAAGCGCAAGTCCAGCATCAGGATCTGCACGCTGCGGCCACCGACGTTGATGCGGTAGTCCGCGTAAATGCCCTGGCGGGTGCGGCGCGGCGAGTCGGCCGGCTCGGCCCATTCGTCGCAAAACAACTGCTGGTTCAGGTTCTTCAGTTCGTAGTCGCCGCCGGCGTCGTCGTCGCCAAAATCATGGTCATCCCAGATCGCCAGATGCGGCGTCTGCTGGCGGAACTGTTGCAGTGCCCTGACGCTGCGGAACTCGGCATAACGCCGGCGCAGCACTGCTTCGCTGTGGGTGTCGGCGTAGAAGTTGTCACCCAGGAACAGGAACAGATCGGGCTTGGCGGCGCTGATCTCGGCCCAGATCGGCTGCGGCTTGTTCTGCCGCGCACAAGAACCGAAGGCGATGCGCAGCTTGTGGGCATCGGGCCGGGGCAACAGAACAGGCTGGCGCGCTGCGCCCGACGCTGTTGCGGCTGAAGCCGATGTTTGCGCCAAGGCAGTAAATGGCGAAAGCGCCGTAGCCAATAACAGGCTGCGGCGCTTCTGATCAAGCGTCGATGAATTCGACATGGGGGCTTTCAGATACAGCAATGAAACGCGCCACCGCCCAGAGAGCCGGGCCGTGGCGCGCTGAACTTACAGCTTGGCGCTGAGCGTCAAGAACAGCTGACGCGGTGCGCCGACCAACAAGGTCTGTGCGGTGCCGCTCGGGTCGCTGTTGGAGAAGCCATTCGAGCCGATCGTCGAGATGTATTTCTTGTCGAACAGATTGGACACGCTCAACTGCAGCGTGGCTTCGGAGACAAAGCCCAGCGACTTGGTGCGCAGGCCACCGCTCAGGTTGAACAAGGTGCGATCGGGCACGGCGCCGTCGTTCAAGTAGGTGTAGTAGCGCTTGGACATGTAGTCCATGCCGAAGTTGCCGAACAGGCTGCCGTTGTCATAGCCCAGGATGGACTTGAACATCTGGTTTGGTGCATCGGCCACCGTCTTGCCGGCCGTGGCCACGGCCACACCGTTGCTGACGACGTTGTCGCGGTAGGTCGAGCTGCTCAAGCTCAGGCTGTTGTACCAGCTGAAGGCCGAGGCCAAGCGCAATGACAAGGCCGCTTCCAGCCCGGTCGAGCGCACGCCGCCCACGTTCGACAAGATGGTCGGGTTGCCCTGGATGCCGGAACCCTGCTGGGTGCCCAACTGGCGGTTCTTGAAGTTGACCCAATAGCCGGTCAGCGAACCCTGGTACTGGTTCGTCTGGGTGCGCCAGCCGGCTTCGACCGTGTCAGCCGTTTCGGGCTTCAGCGAGGTCTTGATGGCGGCAAAACCGGCCGCCGTGGTGGCGAAGGGCGAAGCGCCAGTCCCAGCCGCTTGGTAGGCACGCATATTGCGCGACGCAGCGGCAAAGAGCTCATCCGAGCTGGACAGTTGATAGTTCACGCCGACCTGCGGCAAGAAGCCGTTGCTGGCGGTGATGCTGTCGGACGGCTTGTCCGTGCCCACTTGCAACTGCCCGTCGATCTTGGCGCGCAGCGACTTGAAGCCGAAACCGACGCTCAGGTTCTTCGACACGGTGTAGGTGTCCGAAATCGACAACTGGTCGGTCGTGGTCTTGAAGCCGTACTGCCACTGGGTGAAGAACGGGTTGCTCGGGAAGTCGTACGGGCTGGGCACGTTGGCCACGCTGGTGGCGTAGAAGCGGCGCGCCTGGTCAAAGTCGTTGACCTCATGCCAGAGCCCGGCCTTGATCAGATGCTGACCCAGTTCGTACTCCAAGTTGGCCACCACACCGGTGCGCGAGATCGCGTATTCGGTCGTGCGCAGCGCGATCGGCGTGCCGTCCGGCGAGGCGGTGTACGGCGTGAACCAAAGGCCACGGCCCTTGTTGTTGTGGTGGTAGACGGTGGTCTTCAAGCGCAATTGATCGGCCAACTTGGCATCCAGCGTCACACCGGCCAGCGTGTCGTCACGCAGGCCGGAACCGGCGTAGTAAGCGTCGTCGCAAGTCGCGTTGTAGGGCGTTTGCACGCCGTTGATCTTGTTGCCGCACACGGTGTTGGCGTACTTCAGCGCCGCGCCGAAGTCTGGGTAAGTGTTGTCCCAGTTGTTGCCCAGGCGGTTGATCATTTCCAGCGACATGTCCTGGTAGTCGATCTCGCGGCGCTTCGAGGTGTTGACGAAGGCGGACAAGCGGCTCTCGCCAAAGCTCTTCACATACTTGAAGTTGATCTGCTCTTGGCGCTGCTCGCCATTGCCCTTCCACTTTTCGGCGTTCTGGTTGGTGTAGCTCAGGAAGAACTCACCCAGCGCTGAAGTGCCGCTGTCCAGGCGAATGAAGCTGCGGCGATTCGAGTCGCTGCCGATGGTCTGCGCGGCTTGCATGCCGAACTTCTTCAACGGGTCGGAAGAGTAGAACTGCAAGGTGCCGCCCAGATTGCTGCTGGACGCGGTTTCCAGTGCGCCGGTGCCTTGCGACAGGAAGGCACGGCCGACGTTCTCGGACGAGATGGCACGGCTGATGTGCAGGCCGTTCGAGTTGCCGTAGGACATGTCGCCCAGCGGCACGTCGTCCAGCGTGAAGCCCAGCTGGTTCTGCGAGAACGCGCGCACGGTGAAGCGCGTCGACCATTCGTAATTGCCCAGCGGGTCGGCCGACTGGAAGTTCACACCCGGCAAGCGCGACACGGTGACCAGCGGGCTGGCACCCGGCGCAGCGGCCTCGAAGTCGGCGGAAGTCAAGCCTTGCACCGAACGCAGTTGGCCGCGGCCCAGCGTGATGGAGACGCGTTCCAGCGAGGTGGTTTCGGTCTCGGTGGTTTGAGCCGTAGCCGGTGCTGCAGCCAAGCCAGCCAGGGCTGCCAGCATGGCGGAAGCGAACAGGGATTTTTGAAGTTGACGTGACATGACAAAACCTGAGAGTTGAGGCCGTACAGCGCAAGATGACGCTCTGATGTCAGTGTCATAAAGTGCTGCGACACGCTCATGACAACATCCCTCAATTCACTCCGCGCGGTATCCGCGCAACTTCACAAAACAATCATCAAGGCGTCACGCTCATTTCATCAATTAGGCCCATCCCATGTGCAGGCCATCTCCTTCCGGCTTCGTAGGGCGGGTCGAGACCCGCGCTGTCGCCCTTGACGAGCACTGCGCCGAATCAGGCAACACCCTCGGCGACACCCCCACGTACCTCTAGCCACCGCACAGCGCGGGTCTCGACTCGCCCTACGGGGCGCTGAATTCACGCCGCCCTAGCGCGGCGGCGGCAACAGCTCACCCAGCGCACGCCGCCACAACCAAGCCAGGCTGCGCGGGATGTCAATGGACTGCTCGATCTGCTCCGGTTTGGCCAAGGCCACCGGCGGGCTGTGCCGCTCGGCCACCGCGAAGGTGAAGGAGTAGTTGGGCTCCTGCCCCATCCGCAGGTCGGTGATCAGCAAGCGGCTGCCGCGCTGCTCGAACTTGTACAAGCCCTGCGTGAACGACACGATGCGCTGCACACCGTCGATGTGCTGCAGCTCAGGGGCCAGCGCCATGCCGCGCGGGAAGCGGTCGAAGGTGATCTGCGGCCGGGCATCGAGCAGCGAATAGAAACCCTCAAAGTAGTCGTCACCGGCCACCGCCACCACCCGCCACAGCACCGTGTTGAACGGCGTCGGCGTGACCAGCAAGTGCTCCACCACAATGCCTTGCTGCGCCAGCGACGCGCGCGCCACCTGCGCCACCTGCTGCTGCGCGGCAAAGCCCCAGGCCAAGTAAGCGGTGCTGAGCAGCAGGCCGACGGCATTGGCCATCTGCCCCCGGTGCGCACGCGGGCCGTTTCGTGTGGCCAGCGCCCAGCTCACGCCGACCAGCAGCGGCAGCGTGTACAGCAGGTCGATGATGAAGATGCTGTCGACACCGAAGGGATAGTTCGAGAACGGCAGCGCCAACTGCGTGCCGTAAACAGTCATCGCGTCGAGCAGCGGGTGCGTCACCAGCGCCAGCCACATCGCCAACCACCAGCGCCGCAGTATTTGCCAATCGCCAGTTTTGCCCGTTTTGCCCCAGTCGCCTTGCAGCCGTGCGACCAAGGCGGCAAAGGGCAGCGAGAACAGCGTCAGCCAGAACAGCGAGTGGCTTTCGGCGCGGTGCAGCACCATATTGCGGATGGCGTCGCCCTGGTCGATGAAGACATCCAGGTCAGGCAGCGTGCCCGCCACCGCGCCCCACAGCGCCGCCTTCCACACCGCCGTACGGCGGCCCATCACCGCCACCGACACGGCAGCACCCAGAGCTATTTGAGAGAGAGAGTCCATAGCCTGAGATTATCTTGGGCCAGACTCGCAAGCGCAGATGGAAGGTTGAATGAATGTAGGACTTACGCAAAACCGCCCCAGCGTCGTTCCTGCGCCTTGTCGCACAAGGCGTACTGCCTCCGGCATCGTGCATAGCTGGAACAATTTTGCGTAAGTCCTCGAATGAATGAAATCGGTCTGCAGCGCCATGAAGCGCTGCAGACCGACTCGTCACTGACCTTCGAACTTATTCGATGCTGGCACCTGACTCGTGCACGACCTTGCCCCACTTGACCGCTTCGGTCTTGATGAAGGCTGCAAATTGCGCTGGCGTTTCGGTGTAAACCTCGGCGCCCTGCTCATTGATCCTCTTCTTCACCTCGGCCTGCGCCAACACCTT
>CANFYD010000226.1 GCA_947450745.1 Burkholderiales bacterium | reverse complement strand
CAAGCGTGGCGACGTGATGGTGTTCCGCTGGCCGGTGGACACCAGCATCGACTTCATCAAGCGCGTGGCGGCCATTCCCGGTGACGAAGTCAGCTATTTGAATCAGCGCCTCTACATCAACGGCGAAGCGGTGCCGGTGCAGCCCAAGGGTGATTTTTACGACGAAAGCTCGATGACTTATCGCCCGCTGTTTGCCGAGAAGCTGGGTGAGAAAGAGCACCAGATGCTGGTCAATCCGCAGAGCCAACCGCTGTTCCGCCCGAATCGCCCGGACGGCCCGTTCCCATATCAAGAAAATTGCAAGTACAGCCCCGAAGGTGTGACCTGCAAGGTGCCTGCCGGCTACTACTACATGGTGGGCGACAACCGCGACAATTCCGGTGACTCGCGCTTCTGGGGTTTTGTGCCGGACGAAAACATCGTCGGCCGAGCCTTCTTTGTGTGGATGAACTTCAGCAACATCAAGCGTATCGGCGCCTTCAATTGAGCCTGTGTGGTCAAGCCGGTTCGCCCTGCCAGGGAGTAGATTGATGCGATCCAAGCCGCTTGTCAGCCCAGTTGCCGGACAGCCATTCGACTCGAGCAAGCGCCGCCAACCGAAGCAGCGCGGCCTCAGCTTGCTGGGCCTGCTGTTCTGGGGCGCGGTGATGGCTTGCGCTGCGGTGGTGGCGATGCGTGTCTTCCCCAGCGTGCTGGAGTTCTACACGATTCAGCGGGTGGTAGACCGTATTGCCGTGTCCAACCCGGCCACTGTGCCGGCGGTGCGCGCCGAGTTCGAGCGCGCCAAACAAATCGAATATTCCATCGTCAGCATTGCCGGTGGCGACTTGGCCATCAGCAAGGACAACGATAAATTGCAAATCAAATTTGCCTACGACAAGGAAATCGCCCTGGCCGGGCCGGTTTTCCTGCTGATCAAATACGAAGGAACATCACATTGACCTTGCCCGCACTGCCATGACGCCACAGCTTGCCCATCTCGAACAACTGCTGGGTTATCGCTTCACCGACGCGTCGCTGCTGACGCGGGCGGTGACGCACCGCAGCTTCAGTGCCGACCACAATGAGCGGCTGGAATTCCTGGGTGACGCAGTGCTCAGCCTGGCTGCGTCCAGCCTGCTGTACCAGCGCTTCGGGGCTTCGGATGAAGGCGATCTGACCCGCATCCGCGCCCATCTGGTGCGCGAGGAAAGTCTGCACCGCTTGGCCCTCGCGCTGGAGTTGCCCAAGGTCTTGCGCCTCAGCGAGGGCGAGGCCAAGGGAGGCGGCGCGCAGCGGCCGTCGATGTTGGCTGACGCCGTCGAAGCGCTGATCGGAGCCACGTTTGTAGACGGCGGCTTCCCGGCCGCGCTGGCTCTGGTGCAGCGTTTGCTGGCTGACGTGATTGCCGAATCCGGCAATTCCGGCAGCGCCCATTGGGCCAAAGACGCCAAGACGGCGTTGCAGGAGTTGCTGCAGGGCCGCCGTTTGGCGGTGCCGACCTATCGAATTACCGAAACTCGCGGTCAGGCGCATGACCAGACCTTTGAAGTCGAATGTGCCGTACCGGCTTTGAACCTCGCAAAACGCGGCGAGGGCCGTTCGCGCCGTATTGCCGAACAAGAAGCCGCCCGTCGCTTGCTCGACGAACTGATTGCCCGTGACAAGTCAAGCACCGACTTGCGCGTTTGAAAGGCGGCTTCACTGCCGTGACACCCCATGACTGAAAACAAAACCCCAACGCCCGCCGCCTTGCCGGCCACCGAAGCCCCGACGAACGAGTCGGCGGTGCTTCACGAGCCTGCCGCCGAGTTGCTGGCAGACGCCGCGACCCCCTCTGAAGCCGAAGCCGAAGCCGAAGCCGAAGCCGAAGCCGAGCAAGACGTCGCCGCTGCGGATGTCGATGAGGACGAGGATGAAGGCGAGGATGAAGACGATGCCCGCCCAGCAGCCAGCCTGCCGGTCGAGTTCCGCCAACCGGCACGCTTTGGCGACACCTCGATGTTGCAGCGCTGTGGCCTGATCGCCATCGTCGGCCGGCCCAACGTGGGCAAGTCCACGCTGCTGAACGCGCTAGTGGGGCAGAAGGTCAGCATCACCTCCGGCAAGGCTCAAACCACGCGCCACCGCATCACCGGTGTGCGCACGATTGAAGAATCGCAGTTCGTGTTCGTGGACACGCCGGGGTTCCAAACCCGCTACAACGCAGCGTTGAATCGCAACCTGAACCGCACCGTGCACGGCGTGCTCGGCGATGTGGATCTGGTGTTGTTCGTGGTCGAGGCCGGCCGCTTCGGGCTTGAAGATGCCAAGGTCTTGTCGCTGTTGCCGGAGGACAAGCCGGTGGTCTTGATCGCCAACAAGCTCGACGCGGTGCAGCGCCGTGCCGATGTGGCGCCTTGGTTGCAAAGCATGCAGGCGCGCCGCAATTTTTCGGAATTCGTGCCGCTCTCGGCCAAAAAGGACAGCGACGTCCAGCGTCTCTTCAAGATCCTTAAGCCCTATTTGCCCGAGCAGGGCTGGTTCCATGAAGAAGACGCGCTGACCGACCGCTCGGAGAAATTCCTGGCCAGCGAAATCATCCGCGAAAAGCTCTTCCGCCTGACCGGCGATGAGCTGCCCTACACCTCCACCGTCATCATCGACAAATGGGAAGACGAGGGCGCGCTGCGTCGCATCTCCGCCTCCATCGTGGTGGAGCGCGACGCCCACAAGGGCATGATCATCGGCCAGGGCGGCGAGCGCCTGAAGCGCATCGGTTCCGAAGCGCGCCAGGAGCTGGAGCATCTGATGCAAGGCCGGGTCTTCCTTGAGCTGTGGGTGAAGGTGCGCTCCGGTTGGGCCGACACCGAAGAGCACCTGCGCTCCTACGGTTACGAGTAATTCAACCTTGGCGACTGCTCGGAGCACGCGCACGCCCAGCACGCGCACGCCCAGCATCAGCCAAGCCTTTGTCCTGCACCATTACGACTGGAGCGAAACCAGCCTGGTGCTGGACCTGTTCACCCGTGAGCAAGGCCGTATTGCCGTGGTGGCCAAGGGCGCGAAGCGGCCGTACTCGCAATTGCGGGCGGTGCTGCTGCCGTTTCAGCGCATCCAGGTGACGCTGTCCAAGCCGACCAAAACGCTTGAAGGCCCGGAGGTGGTGACCCTGCGCGGCGCTGAATGGGCGGGTGGGGCCACGATGCCGGCCGGTGCGGCGCTGTTTTCAGGCTACTACCTGAACGAGTTGCTGCTCAAACTGCTGGCCCGGCAAGACCCGCATCCGCAGCTGTTCGATGCCTACGCCCAGGCCTTGCCGCAATTGCATGCCAATGAGGACGCGCAGTCGCAAGCGGCGTTGCGGGGTTTCGAGCTGCGCTTGCTGCGCGAAATCGGGCTGCTGCCTGACCTGAGCCTGGCCACGCTGACGCAAGAGCCGCTTGACCCGGCCCGGCGCTACCTGTTGTCGGCCGAGGCCGGCGTGATCATGGCAAACGGCGAGGCCGCTGCGATCAAGGCGGCCACGCTGGTGCAGCTGCAAGCCGCCCTGCTGCACGGCAGTTCAGCGGCGCTGCAGCAGGCTTGCGCGCTGGCCCTGCCGGCCCTCAAATCCGCTCTGCGCAGCCTTCTTCACTATCATCTCGGCCACAAACCACTGCGCACGCGGCTGGTCATGCTGGATGTACAAAAACTGTTGGACACTGCCTGAATGAATCCATTGGTTGCCCCCGAATCCAATACCCCGGACGCGCGCTGCGCGCTGTCGGTCAACGTCAACAAAGTGGCCTTGCTGCGCAACACGCGGCATTTGGGCATACCCAGCGTGCTGCGAGCGGCCGACGCCTGTCTGCTGGCCGGCGCGCAGGGCATCACCGTTCATCCGCGTCCGGACGGCCGCCACATCCGCACGCAGGATGTGCAAGAGTTGTACGAGATGCTGAAGGCCTGGCCGCAGGCCGAATACAACATCGAAGGCAATCCGACCCAGAACCTGATGGCTTTTGTGCGCGAATTGCGCCCGCATCAGGTCACCTTTGTGCCGGACAGCGAAGACCAGTTCACCTCCGACCACGGCTGGCAGTTCCCGGCCGATTTCGAGCGCCTGAAGCCGCTGGTGGCCGAAGCCAAGGCCTGCGGCGTGCGCGTCAGCCTCTTCATGGACCCGATCCCGGAGGCGATGGCTTTTGTGGCCGAACTGGGGGCCGACCGGGTCGAGCTCTACACCGAAACCTTTGCCAGCAGCTACGGCACCGAGCGCCAAGCCGAGGTGCTGGCCGGCTTCACCCGCACGGCCGAAGCCGCGCTGGCGGTGGGCTTAGGCCTGAACGCCGGCCATGACTTGAACCGCGACAACCTGACCGCCTTTTTGCGCGCTGTACCCGGCGTGCGCGAAGTGTCGATCGGCCATGCCTTGATCGCCGACGCGCTGGAGCTGGGTTATGCAGAGGCCGTGCGCGAGTACCAGCGCTGCATCCAGCGCGCTTACTCGCCCAGTGCGCCCGCTGTTGCCGAAGCCTTGCCGACGGTCTGGGGCCGGCCCGGTGCCGGTCCGGTGGACATCCCCGGCGCGCAGTGATTTACGGCATCGGCACCGACGTCTGCGACATCCGCCGCATCCAGGCCACCTTGACCCGGCGCGGCGAGCGCTTTGCCGAAAAGGTGCTGGGACCACAGGAGTTGCAGGTGTTTCGCGCGCGCAGCGCCCGGGTGGCGGCGCGCGGCATCAGCTATTTGGCGACGCGCTTTTCCGCCAAGGAGTCGTTCTCCAAGGCGATCGGGCTTGGCATGCACATGCCGATGACCTGGCGCGATTGCGAAATCCTCAACCTGCCCAGCGGCAAGCCGGAGATCCGCCTGCATGGCGCGCTGGCCGTCTGGTTCGAGGCCAAGGGCTTGCGGGCGCAGGTCAGCGTCAGCGATGAAACCGATTACGCCACTTCTTTCGTCATCGTTGAAACAAAGGAATGAGAGCAATGGAAACCTTGACTCACGCACCGCTGGTGCTCGACGTGGCCGGCACCACCTTGGACGCCGCAGACAAAAAACGGCTGGCGCATCCGCTGGTGGGCGGCTTGATCCTGTTCGCTCGCAATTTCGAGAACCGCGCTCAGCTGACCGCGCTGACCTCGGCGGTGAAGGCGATTCGCCCCGACCTGCTGATTGCCGTCGATCATGAAGGTGGCCGGGTGCAGCGCTTCCGCACCGATGGTTTCACCCATCTGCCCGCCATGCGCTCGCTGGGTGAGCTGTGGATGGAGGACGCGATGCGCGCTACCGCGGCGGCCACGGCGGCCGGCTATGTGCTGGCGTCCGAGTTGCGCGCCTGCGGTGTCGATTTTTCCTTCGCGCCGGTGCTCGACCTCGATTACGGGGAAAGCAGCGTCATCGGCGACCGCAGCTTCCATCGCGACCCGCGCGTCGTGGCGCTGTTGGCCAAGAGCCTGATGCACGGCTTGCTGCTGGCCGGCATGCACAGTTGCGCCAAGCATTTCCCCGGCCACGGCTACGTCAAAGCCGACTCGCATCTGGCGGTGCCGGTCGACAAGCGCAGCTTGAAGGCCATCCTGGCCGAAGACGCCAAGCCGTTCGAGTGGCTGGTGATGAGCTTGGGCGCGGTCATGCCGGCGCATGTGATCTACCCCAAGGTGGACACCCGACCGGCCGGTTTCAGTGCCCGCTGGCTGCAGGAGATCTTGCGCGATCGGCTCGGCTTTGGCGGGGCCATCTTCAGCGACGACCTCGGCATGACCGCCGCCCGCACGCTGGAAGGTGTGGCCATCGGCTACACCGAAGCGGCGCTGGTGGCCCTGCACGCAGGCTGTGATCTGGTGCTGATGTGCAATCAGTCCGGCGTCGACGGCGGCCTGGCCTTGGACGACATGCTGGCCGGCTTGATGCAAGCGCAGCAATCCGGCACCTGGGAGCCGCGCGCCGAGAGCGAAGCACGCCGCGCCGCCCTGCTGCCGCAGACCGCCCCGCTGACCTGGGACGAGCTGATGCATGACCCGGCCTACCACCAGGCGCTGGTAACGCTAGCCTGAGGGGCCGGTTGGGGGGGGCCTTAGAGCCATTCAGGCTTCTGGCGGCACCCGGCGTTCGCGAAGAAACGGTGGGCTCGCGGGATCAGTGCGGCGAGACGCTTTGCTACGTGTCCTCCAGCGCAGCCTAAGGCTGCGGCTTCCTCCTTGACCTCCGCAAAACGCCCCACCGCGCTGATCCTTCGACTCTGCGTTTGCGGATCCAGGCGGCCGCCGGTGCTTGTTCAGCACGGTCATTGGGTGTGCCCTGCAGCGAAGTCAAGAAGGAGGCGCAGCCGGGTGACATGAGCAGCAGGACGCACCCGATGGCCGCAGCACCGGCGGCGTTTCGTCATGCGAAATTTTCTCATGAGGCCCGTTTGGGGGGATGGCTGTCTCAGCCTCCGCCGAGCACGCGGTACAAGGTGATGCGGTTGGTTTGCTCGGATAGCCGCAAGCTGATCGACGCTTGGCGGGCTGCGTAGAGCTGGCGCTGGGCATCGAGCACGGCGAGGTAGCTGCTGGCACCGTT
>CANFYD010000225.1 GCA_947450745.1 Burkholderiales bacterium | reverse complement strand
CGGCGGCCAGCAGATCCGACAGTTCTTCTTCCAGCCGGAGCAGGTCCCGTGTCTTCTCGCTCTTGACGCGCGGGGAGGGCGTTTCACGTCCGACCTCTTGGCGAGCCACCAGTTTTTCAGCCTCGCGGACGCTGAGCTTTTTGGCAGCGATTTCGGTGGCGCAGGTGATTTGATGCGCGCCGTCCAAGGGCAGCAAGGCGCGGGCGTGGCCCATGTCGATGTCGCCCGCCAGCAGCATGTTCTGCACTGGCTCCACCAGGTTCAACAGGCGCAGCAAGTTGCTGGCCGCACTGCGTGACCGGCCGACGGCTTGGGCAGCCTGTTCATGCGTCAAATGAAATTCGGTTACGAGGCGCTGCAACCCTTGCGCTTCCTCAAGCGGGTTGAGGTCTTCGCGCTGGATGTTCTCGATCAAGGCCATCGCGGCGGCGGCCTCATCGGGCACCACTTTGACCAGCACTGGCACTTCGCGTAAGCCGGCCAACTTGGCGGCACGGAAGCGCCGTTCGCCGGCAATGATTTCGAAGCGCACTTCTCCGTTCGGCGTCACGGGCCGCACCAGGATGGGCTGCATGATGCCTTGCGCCTTGATGCTTTCGGCCAATTCGTAGAGCGAACCCTCGTCCATACGGGTGCGGGGCTGATATTTGCCGGCTTGGATTTGCTCCAGCCGCAGGGCGCTGGGTGCGCCTTCGCGGGCGGCGGCGACATCGATGTCGCTGACTCGGGGGCCGAGCAGCGCTTCCAAGCCGAGGCCAAGGCCTTTGGGTTTTTTCGTGACCATAAATTCGATTGTCCCTTACCGCCGCAGCTCGTCCATCAGCGCTTGCCCGAGCGGCCAATCGTCCAAATTCGAGGCACTGTTCAAGTGGCCTTGCGGTCCAGCAACGACTAACTTCGAACCCCAGTCAGCGGCCATTTGCGTGGCTCGATCCGAGCTGCAAAAGGGGTCGTTGGTGCTGATGACGGTGATGCTGGGGAAGGGCAAGTGCCGGCCGCCCGGCCGGGCTTGAGTCGGCCGCCAGTTGTGCAACTGCGGTGGCAGGTCGGCGGCCAGAGTGTCTGGCGGGGCCACCAGCAGCGCGCCGATCACGCGGGCGCCGTATTGTGAATGTTCGGCCCAGCTCGCGGCCAGGTGGCAACCGAGCGAATGAGCGGCCAGCATGACGGGGCGCTCGTCTTCCAGCAAGACGTCATCGAGCCGCGCCATCCAGTCGCCACGACGCGGCCACTGCCAGTCGCTTTGCTCCACCCGTTGGTAGCCGAATTGGCGTTCCCAGCGGCTTTGCCAATGTTCTGAGTCTGAATTGAGCCAGCCGGGCAGCAGCAACACGCGGAGGGTTGTCATTTGCTTGCCTTATGCTTGCATTCATCTGAATTTGATTGTGTTGGAGAACTCATGACTTACGCTGTGTTTGTGGATGGACAAGAGGGTACGACGGGCTTGCGCATCCACGAGTATCTGGCGGCGCGCAGCGATATTGAGGTGCTGCGCATCGACGCCGACAAACGCAAGGATGCAGCCGAGCGCGCACGTCTGTTGAACGCTGCCGACGTGGCCTTTCTGTGCCTGCCCGATGCGGCTTCACGTGAAGCCGCCGCCATGATCACCAACCCGAACACTTGCTTGATCGACGCCAGCACCGCACACCGCACCGTGGCCGGTTGGGCATTTGGCTTGCCGGAATTGGCCGCAGATCAGCGCGCCAAGATCCGCGCGTCCAAGCGCATTGCGAACCCCGGTTGCCATGCCAGCGCATTCATCCTGGCGCTGCGGCCCTTGGTGGATGCCGGCTTGGTGGATGCGGAGGCCTTGGTCACGGCCACCTCGATCACCGGTTATTCGGGCGGCGGCAAAAGCATGATTGCCGACTACGAGGCCGGCGGCCAAGCCAAATTGGCATCCCCCAGGCCCTACGGTTTGGGCCTGGCCCACAAGCACTTGCCTGAAATGATGAGCCACACCGGCTTGCGCGTGGCGCCAGTCTTCATGCCCATCGTCGGCCCGTTCTACAAAGGGCTGACCGTCAGCGTGCCCTTGCATTTGAGCCAATTGCGCGCGGGTGCCCGGGCCGAAGATGTGCAGCAGGCTTTGGCCGCGCATTACGAGGGCGAGCGCTTTATCCGCGTGATGCCGCTGCGTGATGCAGCGACCTTGAACGATGGCTTCTTCGATGTGCAAGCCTGCAACGACAGCAACCGGGTCGATCTGTTCGTGTTTGCCACCGAAGGCCAGCAGCAGCAGACGGGCCAAGTGATGCTGATGGCGCGGTTGGACAACCTCGGCAAAGGTGCCAGTGGCGCCGCCGTGCAGTCGATGAATGTGCATTTGGGGCTGGATGAGGGGCTAGGGCTTTAACAGACCCCAACAGCCCGACAGCAGCGCCGCTGCTTCGTTCAAGCCGAGGCGGAGTCCAAGTCGGCGGCGCTGCGGTAGTGGTAGCGGTAGGCCAGTTGGAAGCCCAGCTTGGCATAAAGCCGCTGGGCCACCGGGTTGTCTGCGCCCACTTGCAGATAGGCCTGCGCTGCACCTTGGCTGGCCGCTGTGCGCAGCAGTTCCAGGCAGAGGCGTCGGGCGTGGCCCTGGCGGCGCTGCTCAGGCGGCGTGAAGATGTCGTAGAGGCCCACTATGCAGCCTTCACGCGCGATTTGCCCGCAGGCCAGCAGCGCCTCACCTTCACGCATCGCAAAGCCTTGGTAGGGCACTGGCGACTGCTGCAGCCGCTCGGCGTGGGCGGCGATTTCCAGCGCGCTGGAGCCGCGCAGCGAGCCGACCAGTTGCGCGTAGGCGGGTCCATCCAGTGCTTGCAGCTGAATCGCGTCGCTGCCAAGTTCGGGCAGGGCAGCCAGAACCATCACATCCGCCGCGTCAAATGCCCGCCAGCCCAAAGTGGCCAGCTGAGCATCCAGATCGGCCGGTTGGGTGTACGGCGTGATGCGCACCACCAAGGGCAGGCCAGCAGCCTCAAAAGCCCGCTGGCAGCGCGCCAACAGCTCGGGCAGTGGCAAGCTGCCTTCGGCCAGCGCGTTGATGCAGCGCGAGCGCTTGGCTTTGCCGGGCGAGAGTCGAATCAGCCAACCGTCGATCAGCGCCTGTTGCGGCGGCGCGCTTGCATTCAAGCCGGCGTTCTCCGCTCGGCGGGCCAAGTCAGCCGATACCGCGACGGCCGTCACCTTCACATCGCGGCAACGCGCCGCACCATCTCGCGGGCGAATTCGACGAAGGCGATCGCACCCTTGGAGGACGGGTCGAACACCACACCCGGCAAGCCGTAGCTCGGTGCCTCGGCCAAGCGCACATTGCGGGGAATTACGCTGTCAAAAACCTTGTCAGAGAAGTGGGTTTTGAGTTGTTCGCTGACCTGCTGTTGCAAGGTGATGCGTGGGTCGAACATCACGCGCAGCAGGCCGATGATTTGCAGGTCGGGGTTCAGGTTGGCGTGCACCTGTTTGATCGTGTTGACCAAATCTGACAAGCCCTCCAGTGCAAAATATTCGCACTGCATCGGCACCACCACGCCGTTGGCGCAACACAGCCCGTTCAGCGTCAACATCGACAGCGACGGTGGGCAGTCGATCAGGACAAAGTCGTAGTCGTTCTGGACGGCGGCCAGCGCGCCTTTGAGCCGCCGTTCGCGCCGCTCTAAGTGGACCAATTCGACTTCCGCACCGGCCAGCTCGCGGTTGGCACCCAAGACGTCGTAACCTGCCTTGGCGCTGTGCTGTTTGGCCTCGGCGATGCTGGATGATTCGAGCAACACGTCGTAGACACTCAATTCCAAGGCCCGCTTGTCGATGCCGGAACCCATCGTGGCATTGCCTTGAGGGTCCAGGTCGATCACCAACACACGTTGACCGACTTTGGCCAAGCCAGCGGCCAGATTGACGGTGGTGGTGGTCTTGCCCACCCCACCTTTTTGATTCGCGATACAAAAGATCTTGGCCATTTACTTTTTTCAGGAGACGTCGGGTAGCTTAGCCGCTGCACATTGCGGTTGAAGCGGTTGGCCGTCAGATTTTTGGGCGAATCCAGATCAAACAGCGCTGCGCGTCCAAGCCTGGCACTTGCAACTGTTCCACGTGAAACACGTCAAGGTCAGCGGGCAGGGCAGCCAGTTCTTCTGCTGGATGCTGCCCCTTCATGGCCAACCAGACCGCAGTCGGTTTGAGCAGAGGGCGCGTCAGGGTGGTGAAGTCCAGCAACGAAGCAAAGGCCCGCGAGGTGATCAGGTCGAACGGCGGAGTCTTCATCGACTCCACCCGCGAATGTTCGCCATGCAAGTTGGGCAAGCGCAGTTCGGCGGCGACCTGCTTGATGAAGGTTGCCTTCTTGGCCACTGCATCCACGCAAGTCACATCGATGGCGGGCTGGCAGATCGCGACCACCACGCCTGGCAGGCCGCCGCCGCTGCCCACATCCAGCAGTCGCAAGGATTGGTCGCCCAAGTTGGCCTGGACCTGGGCGTGGGCCTGGGTCTGGACGTGTCGGCGCAGCGCAGGCAGCAGGCTGAGGCTGTCGACCAGATGTTGGGTCAACATCGCTTGCGGGTCGCGGATGGAGGTCAGGTTGTAGACCTTGTTCCATTTTTGCAGCATGGCCAGATAAGCCAGCAGGGCATCCAGCTGTGCTTCGGACAGGCCTAGTTGCAGGGATTCAGCGGCGGCTGCCAAAGCGGGCCGCAGATCGGGTGCCGGATAGGGGTCGAGTGAAGACATCGAAATATCAGCTTTCTGTGGTGCTGGATGTTGCCGTTGCAGCATCGATGCCGGCGGGGCTGGTTTCCGACGCGAAGCCCTTGAAACGCTTCTTCTTCAAATGAACCAGCAACAAGGAGATCGCGGCCGGTGTGACGCCGGCAATGCGCGACGCTTGGCCCAGGGTTTCGGGCTTGTGTTTGCCCAGCGTTTGGCGGGCCTCGAAGGAGAGGGCGCTGACCTGGGCATAGTCCAACTCAACCGGCAGGCGCAGGTTTTCATAGTTGGCGGCGCGGGCCACGTCTTCCACTTGCTTGCTGATGTAGCCGGCGTACTTCACGCTGATCTCGATCTGTTCGATGACCGCGTCGGCCAAGGTCTGGCCCAACTCAGTGACCACTGTTTCACGTGAAACACCGGCTTCCGGTCTGGCGATGGCGGCCACTTCGGCAAGGGTGTCGAACACCACGCCGGGCCGACGCAGCAAATCGACCAGGCTGTACTCATGCTCCAGCGCCTTGCCGACCAGGCGTTCGGCATCGGCGGCAGGCAGCACGTTGGGGTGAACCCAGCAGGCCTTGAGCTTTTCTGTTTCACGTGAAACAGCATCGCGCTTGCGATTGAAGGCGGCCCAGCGGGCGTCGTCAACCAGCCCCATTTCGCGGCCGATGTCGGTCAGCCGCATGTCGGCGTTGTCTTCGCGCAGTTGCAGGCGGAACTCGGCCCGGCTGGTGAACATGCGGTAAGGCTCCGTCACACCCTTGGTGATCAAGTCATCGACCAGCACGCCAAGGTAGGCCTGATCACGACCGGGCAGCCAAGGGTCGCGCCCCTGCACTTGCAGCGCCGCATTCAAGCCGGCGAATAGGCCTTGCGCTGCGGCCTCCTCGTAACCGGTCGTGCCGTTGATCTGGCCGGCAAAGAACAGGCCCTGAATGGCGCGGGTTTCGAACGAAGACTTCAGCCCGCGTGGGTCGAAGTAGTCGTACTCGATCGCGTAGCCGGGCCGCAGGATGTGGGCGTTCTCCAAGCCGGCAATCGAGCGGACTGCAGCCAGTTGAATGTCGAAGGGCAGGGAGGTTGAAATCCCGTTCGGGTAGAACTCGTGGGTGGTCAGACCTTCTGGTTCCAGAAAAATCTGGTGGCTGTCGCGGTCGGCAAAGCGGTTCACCTTGTCCTCGATGCTGGGGCAGTAGCGCGGCCCCATGCCTTCGATCACGCCGGTGAACATGGGGCTGCGGTCAAAGCCCGAGCGGATGATGGCGTGCGTGCGCTCCGAGGTGTGGGTGATCCAGCAAGGCACTTGCCGCGGATGCTGGGCCGCGTTGCCCATGAAGCTGAACACCGGCACCGGTGACAGATCACCCGGTTGCTCTTCACATTGGGAGAAGTCGATCGAGCGACCGTCGATGCGCGGCGGCGTGCCGGTTTTCAGCCGACCCTGCGGTAGCTTCAACTCTTTCAAGCGGGCGGACAAGCTGATCGCTGGTGGGTCACCGGCGCGGCCGGCGCTGTAGTTTTGCAGGCCAACATGGATGCGCCCGTTCAGAAAAGTGCCCGCCGTCAGCACCACCGAGCGGGCGCGGAACTGCAGGCCGATCTGGGTCACTGCGCCGACCACGCGCTCGATCACCCCGTCCGACTCCACCATCAAGTCATCAACCGCCTGCTGGAACAGCCACAGATTGGGCTGGTTTTCGAGCCGGTGGCGGATCGCGGCCTTGTAGAGCACACGGTCTGCTTGTGCACGGGTGGCACGTACCGCCGGGCCTTTCGAGCCGTTCAGGATGCGGAACTGGATGCCGGCCTCGTCGGTCGCTGCGGCCAT
>CANFYD010000224.1 GCA_947450745.1 Burkholderiales bacterium | reverse complement strand
TGCATGTTTGGTTGGCCGATGCAGTTTATGAATTGCGGCAAGGCTGGCGCGAGGTGGCTCCCATGCCCCCGAGGTTGGCCGTTGCCTTTGTGCGTGAGCTCAAGCAAAGCGCGCCGCCTCCACTGCAAAAGGCCGTACGGTCGGCGTTGCCAAAGGCCGGGCGGCCTGAAGGCCCTGTAGCGGAGCCCGAGCCCCCAGCATCCAGTCCCGACGTGGCGGAGCATGCAGACGCTGCCGCTTCAGTCGCCTCTGAATCAGCAGCTTCTCCCGCATCTGCACCGGTGGATGCGGTGGAGCCGGCGGCTGTCTTGGCTCAGCCGGCACCAAGCCCGGAACCGATGTTCGAGTTGCCCATCGAGGAGGCGCAACCCGGCCCCGAGTGGCCGCTCTCGACCCAACTCCGCTACGCGCTGACAGGCAACTACCGGGGCGCGGTGACCGGCCAAGCGCAGGTGGAGTGGATTCGCCAAGGGCCGCGCTACCAAGTCCACTTGGACCTGTCGATAGGCCCGAGCTTTGCGCCGCTGATGTCGCGCCGCATCAGCAGCGACGGCTTGCTGGGCCCGGCCGGCATCGCGCCGCAGCGCTTTGACGAAGACACCCGCATCCTGTTTTCAAGCCGCCGCCGCGCCACCGTGCTGTTTCAAGGCGATCAGCTGACGCTGGCGAACGGCGCGGTGGAAGCCGCAGCGGCAGGCACCCAAGATGCGGTCAGCCAGTTTGTGCAGCTGACCTGGCTGTTCCTGACCGGGCGAGAGCCCTTGTTCGCCGGCCATGTGGTGGCGCTGCCGCTGGCCTTGCCACGGCGGCAATACGACTGGCGCTATCAAGTGGTGGGCGAGGAAACTCTGCAAACCGCGCTGGGCCCGCTGGCCACTTGGCATCTGGTGCCGCTGCAAAAATCCGTCGGCGGTGATTTGGCCGCCGAAGTCTGGCTGGCCCCATCGCTGCAAAACCTGCCGGTGCGGTTTTTGATCCGCCAAGACGAGCGGACCTTTGTTGACCTGATGCTCAAGTCCGCCCCGTTACAGTCCGCACCTTGAAGCGCCAACTTGTCCCTTACCCGTCACGAACCCAGCCAAGGAAACACCATGAGCTACGAATGCATATTGACCGAACTGCGCGGCAGCGGCGAACGCAAGACCGGCCTGATCACGCTGAACCGCCCCAAGCAATTGAACGCGCTGAACGATCAGTTGATGGATGAGCTGGGGCAGGCGCTGCTGGCGTTCGATGCGGATGAGAGCGTCGGCTGCATCGTGTTGACAGGCTCCGAGCGGGCCTTTGCGGCCGGTGCCGACATTCCGACGATGGCACCGCACAGCTTCATCAGCGCCTTCAAAAGTGGTCTGATCTCAAAGAACTGGGAAACCATTCTGCAAGTCCGCAAGCCTGTGATTGCAGCCGTGGCCGGCTTTGCACTCGGCGGCGGTTGCGAGCTGGCAATGATGTGCGACTTCATCATCGCCGCCGACACCGCTAAGTTCGGTCAGCCCGAGATCAAGCTGGGCATCATCCCCGGTGCCGGTGGCACGCAACGCTTGCCGCGCGCAGTGGGCAAGTCCAAGGCGATGGACATGCTGCTGACCGCTCGGATGATGGACGCGGCCGAAGCCGAACGCGGCGGCCTGGTGTCGCGTGTGGTGCCTGCCGACCAATTGCTGGTCGAAGCGCTGGCCGCCGCCGACACGATCAACGCCTTCAGCGGCCCATCGGTGCTGTTGATCAAGGAGCTGGTGAACCTGGCCTTTCAAGCGCCGCTGAAGGACGGCGTGGCCATCGAGCGCCGCTACTTCCACGCCCTGTTCGGCACCGACGATCAGCGTGAAGGCATGGACGCCTTCATCAACAAGCGCAAACCCGCTTTCAAACAGTGCTGATCAGCTATTGCTGCAATAGTTTTGTTGAATAACGGCAAAATGACGGTCATTGTTTGTATTTGGTGAATGGTGAGTTGCAAAATACCTAGTGTTTTCCCTAGGTATCTTTCTTTATAGTCGAGTCCAAGGAAGCGGGCAACAGCCTTTGCTTCAACAACCACTTCAGGCGAAAGCCTGACACAAAGGATTCATATGAAGAAGCTGACCGTTATTTCTGCCGCCTTGATCGCCCTGAGTTTTGCCGGTATCGCCCAAGCGCAAGAGGCAAGTCTGCATCGCGACGCCGTGATCGCCGAGCTGAAAGCAGCCCGCGCCAGCGGCGAATTGGCCGCCATCCAGGGCGTGTCCTATCGCAACGGTTACCAGTCCACCGATGCCCGCCAGATGAATGGCGTGGCCGTGGCGCAAGAAGCCACATCGACCACACGCACCGTGGCCGCAACGCCCGTGTACGGTGCCAAGACCCGCGCCGAAGTGATTGCCGAGCTGAAAGCCGCCCGCGCCAGCGGCGAATTGGCCGCGATCCAGAACCAGGGTCGTCGCAACAGCTATGAGCAAGGCTATGTGAATGCCAGCAACGGTGACTCAGCCGCGCCGGTGGTGGGCAAGACCCGCGCCGAAGTGGTTGCCGAGCTGAAAGCCGCCCGCGCCAGCGGCGAGCTGGCCGCGATCCAGAACCAGGGTCGTCGCAACAGCTATGAGCAAGGCTATGTGAATGCCAGCAACGGCGACTCCGCCGCGCCGGTGGTGGGCAAGACCCGCGCCGAAGTGGTTGCCGAGCTGAAAGCCGCCCGAGCCAGCGGCGAGCTGGCCGCGATCCAGAACCAGGGCCGTCGCAACAGCTATGAGCAAGGCTATGTGAATGCCAGCAACGGTGACTCCGCCGCGCCGGTCGTGGGCAAGACCCGCGCCGAAGTGAAGGCCGAGTTGCAAGCTGCACGCGTCAGCGGTGAGCTGGCTGTCATCCAGTCCAACGGCTACTACACGCCAGCCCAAGCACGAGTGAACACGTCGACCGTGTTGGCCGGCCAGCCGCGCAACCCGCAATAAGTCAAGACCAGCGGATTTGAGTCCCAGGGCATCTCAGTCGAGATGTCCCATTCAAGTCCCGCTTGAAAGCAAGGCACCAAAACACAACGCCGGGCCGACCCTCACGAGGGGTCGGCCCGGCGTCTGTACTTTCTAGATTGCTCTCAGAGGGTGAGAACTTTTGTAGCGAGCGGCTGTCAGGCTAGGCGGATGGGGCGCAGGAACCGGAACGTACTTCAGGTACGTGAGGATTCCGAGTACCCAGCCAACGACGCATGGCGGCCGCGCAGTAAAAAGTTCTCACCCTGTCAAGCTTCCCGGCGCAGGGCGGGGAACAGGATCACGTCGCGGATGCTCGGGCTGTCGGTGATCAACATCATCAGGCGGTCGATGCCGATGCCGCAACCGCCGGCCGGCGGCATGCCGTATTCCAGCGCGCGGATGAAGTCGGCGTCGAAGAACATGGCCTCCTCGTCGCCAGCATCCTTGTTGGCGACTTGGGCCTGGAAGCGCGCGGCCTGGTCTTCGGCGTCGTTCAACTCCGAAAAGCCGTTGGCGTACTCACGGCCGGTGATGAAGAGTTCGAAGCGGTCGGTGATGGCCGGGTTGGCGTCCGACGCGCGCGCCAGTGGCGACACCTCGACCGGGTAGTCGATGATGAAGGTCGGGTGCCAGAGTTTCTCTTCTACCACCGCTTCGAACATGCCGAATTGCAACTCCGGCAGATTCCAGTGCTTGGGCGGAGCCTCGCCCAGTGCGGCCAAGCGCTCGCGCAGCAGCGCGGCATCGCCCGCTTCGTCAAGCGTCAGCCCGGCATGGGCGACCAAGGAGTCGCGCACCGACAGGCGGGCGAACGGCTTGTCCAAGTCGACCGCCTTGCCGGCATAGCTGATGGCCGCCGTGCCGGTGGCGGCGCGGGCTGCGTGGCGCAGCACTTCTTCGGTGAAGTCCATCAGCTCATGGTGGGTCCAGTAGGCCGCATAAAACTCCATCATCGTGAATTCGGGGTTGTGCCGAACCGAAATGCCTTCGTTGCGGTAGCTGCGGTTGATCTCGAACACCCGCTCGAAGCCGCCCACCAGCAGGCGCTTCAAATACAGCTCCGGCGCGATGCGCAGATACATCTGCTGATCGAGCGCGTTGTGGTGCGTGATGAAGGGCTTGGCATTCGCGCCGCCCGGAATCGGGTGCAGCATCGGCGTTTCCACTTCCAGGAAGTCATGCTCGACCATATAGCTGCGGATCGACGACACCGCCTTCGAGCGCGCCACAAAGCGGGCCCGCGCGGTCTCATCGGTGATCAGGTCGACATAGCGCTGGCGGTATTTCTGCTCCTGGTCGGCCATGCCGTGGAACTTGTCCGGCAGCGGCCGCAAGCTCTTGGTCAGCAGCCGCAGCAGGGTGACGCGCACCGACAGCTCGCCGGTCTTGGTGCGGAACAGCGTGCCGGAGGCTCCGATGATGTCGCCTAGGTCCAGATGCTTGAAGGCGGCGTAGTTTTCCTCGCCAATGCCGTCCTTGGTAATGAACAGCTGGATGCGGCCGGTGGCGTCTTGCAGCGTGCCGAACGAGGCCTTGCCCATGACGCGCTTGAGCATCAGGCGGCCGGCCACCGTCACCTCGACGGCCAGCGGCTCCAACTCGGTGTTTTCCAGGTCGCCGTAGCGCTGCGCCAGCGGCAGTGCGCGGTGCTGGGGTTTGAAGTCGTTGGGGAAGGGGATGGGCGTCTGGGCCCGCAGGGCGGCGAGTTTTTCGCGGCGTTCGGTGATCAGTTGGTTCTCATCTTGAGCGACGGGAACGTGGTGCGGTGCGGCTGGCGTGTGTTGGGTCATCATCAACTCGTTGAATTTGCGGCGATTTTAGGGCCGCTCGGGGCCAGCTCTAAGTTAGATCTACGGTGGCTCTTAGAATCTGCGCTCCGATTGCAAGCCATGGACCGCCAAAGTCCGCCGCGATGAACCCCAGCCCATTGATTCTTGACCGTCCGATCCGCTTCGCCCTGGTGGGCTGCGGCCGCATCTCGAAAAACCACATCGAAGCGATCGCCGCCCACGGCGCGCGAGCCGAGCTGGTGGCGGTCTGCGACAACAAACCCGCCGCGCTCGCCGCAGCCGTGGCGCTGACCGGTGCCGCCGGTTTTGCCTCGCTGCAAGCCTTGTTGGCCGGCAGTGACGCTGACGTGGTGGTGCTGGCCACGCCCAGCGGCCTGCACCCGCAGCAGGCGATTCAAGTGGCGCAAGCCGGCCGCCATGTGCTGAGCGAAAAGCCGATGGCCACCAAGTTGGACGAAGGCATGGCGATGGTGCGCGCTTGCCGCGATGCCGGCGTGAAGTTGTTTGTCGTCAAGCAAAACCGCTTGAACGCCACGGTGCAATTGGTCAAGCGGGCGATTGAGCAAGGCCGCTTCGGCCGCATTTTCTTGAGTACCGTCAATGTGTTCTGGACCCGGCCGCAGAGCTATTACGACGCCTCGCCCTGGCGCGGCCGCTGGGACTTGGATGGCGGCGCATTCATGAACCAGGCCAGCCACTATGTCGATCTGCTCGACTGGCTGGTTGGCCCGGTCGACAGCGTGCACGCCTACACCGCCACGCTGGACCGCGACATCGAGGCCGAGGACACCGGCGTGATGAGTGTGCGCCTGCGCCACGGCGGCCTGGCCTCGGTCAATGTGACGATGCTGACCTTCCCGCAAAACCTCGAAGGCTCGATCACCATCCTGGGCGAAAAGGGCACGGTCAAGATCGGCGGCACGGCGGTCAACAAGATCGAGCATTGGCAGTTTGCCGAGCCGCATGCGGACGACGCGCAGATCCAATCGGCCAGCTACGACTTGGGCCAAAGCGGCGGCAATGTCTACGGCTTCGGTCACCCGCTTTATTACGACAACGTGATCCAGACCTTGCGCGGCGAGGCCAGTGCCGAAGTCGATGGTTACGAGGGTCTGCGCTCGCTGGAGATCTTGATCGCGGCCTACCGCAGCGCGCGCGACGGCCAGCGCGTCGGCCTGCCGCTGGTGTTTTGATGACGGCCTGCTGGGTTCACCCGAGCGCCATCGTCGATGCCGGTGCGCAACTGGGCGAGGGCAGCAAGGTCTGGCACTTTGCCCACGTCAGCGCGGGCGCTCGCATCGGCACCGGCTGCGCGCTGGGGCAGGGCGTTTTTGTGGGCAACGACGTGGTAATCGGCAACAACGTGCGCATCCAGAATAATGTGTCGGTCTACGACGCGGTGACACTGGAGGACGACGTGTTCTGCGGCCCCAGCATGGTCTTTACCAATGTCTACAACCCGCGCGCCGCCGTGGCGCGAAAGAATGAATACCGGCCGACCCTGGTGTGCCAAGGTGCCACGCTGGGGGCGAATTGCACCGTGGTCTGTGGCCATGTGATCGGCCGTTATGCCTTCGTCGGTGCCGGTGCGGTGGTGCAAAAAGATGTGCCCGACTTTGCCTTGGTGGTCGGCGTGCCAGCCCGGCAGATCGGCTGGATGAGCCGGCATGGCGAACGGCTGGCGCTGCCTCCGCGCGGCCCGACGACAGCCGGCACCGCTGCCGTGCTGGAGGCGCGATGCCCGCAGACCGCTGAGCTGTACCGGCTCAGCGGCGACCGGCTTGAATT
>CANFYD010000223.1 GCA_947450745.1 Burkholderiales bacterium | reverse complement strand
CTTTTCGCCCCATAGCGGAGCTATGAAGCTTCAAATCCGGCAAAAACTGTCCTCGCTGGGGCCACCTTTCGCTTGTCGCCGCCTTCTGCCGCGCAGACTCCTAGCCTGACAGCCGCTCGCTACAAAAGTTCTCACCCTCTGAGTCCAGTTCGGCCGCATTGCGAACCGTCTGGCACGCATGTGGCAACCCCTCACGCCGCGAGGACTGCGTCTGCATAGACTGTGCGCATTCCATTGACCGCCCGGGGCAAACCCATGACTAGTTCTTTCATCAGCCGCCGCTTGGCGCTCCAATCCGGCGTGGCCGGTGCTGCCATGCTGGCAGGTCTGCCGGCGTCAGCGCAGGCTTCTTGGCCGAGCCGTTCGGTGCGTCTGGTCGTTCCTTTTGCGCCTGGCGGCAGCAGCGAGATCGTGGCACGCACCGCAGCCGTCGAGCTGAGCAAGACGCTGGGCCAGGCCGTTTACGTCGACAACAAACCCGGCGGCGGCGGCAATATCGCCATGGGCGAGGTGGCGCGGGCGGAGGATCAACACACGCTGATCCTGGGCCATATCGGCACGCTGGCGGTCAACCCCTACATTTATGAGCGCTTGCCTTACGACGCGATCAAGGACTTCAAGCCGATCACCTTGCTGGCCAAGGTACCCAGCCTGTACGTCGTCCATCCGGATGTGCCGGCAAAGAACTTGCAGGAGTTCGTGGCGCTGGTCAAGTCCAAACCGGGTCAGTTGAACTATGGCTCGGCGGGCAATGGCAGCGCCGGCCATCTGGCGATGGAATATCTGAAGATGGTTGGCAACCTCTTCATCCTGCATGTGCCCTACCGAGGCACCGGCCCGCAGCTGACCGATTTGCTGGCCGGCCGGCTCGATGCGGCCTCGGTTGGCGCGGCGGCCATCCTGCCATTTATCAAGTCCGGCAAATTGCGCTGCATCGCCACCGGCTCAAAAGAGCGGCTGGCGCAGTTGCCCAATGTGCCGACGGTGGCCGAGCAGGGCTTCCCCGGCTTCGAGATGACGCAGTGGTACGGTTTGCTGGCTCCGGCCAATCTGGCGCAGGCTCATGTCGATAAGTTGGCCACCGAGTCCGCACGTGCGATTCGCTCCGGTGCCGCACGCGAACGCCTGGGCGCCGATGCCGCCGAAGCGGTGGGCAACACGCCGGCCCAGTTCGCCCAATTCATCCTGCAGGAGCAGCAGCGCTGGAAGGCCGTGGTGGCACGCGCCAAGATTCGTTCGGAGTGAGTGTGTGTGTGAGTGGATTCAGCTCACCCGGCCGCCCTGCAACACGATGACACGCTCAGCGGCGGCAATTGTTTCGGGCCGGTGGGCGATGACGATTCTTGTCACCGCCAGTTGGCGCAGTGAGGCGTTGACCGAGCGCTCACGCTCCACGTCCAGCGCGCTGGTTGCTTCGTCCAGAAACAAGAACTGCGGGCGTTTGTAGAGCGCGCGGGCCAGCAGCACGCGCTGGCGTTGGCCGCCGGACAGGCTGTTGCCCATGTCGCCGATCAAGCTCTGGAAGCCCATCGGCATCGCCTTGATGTCGTCGTGTACGCAGGCCAGCCGGGCGCATTCTTCGATCCAGGCCGGGTCGGCGTCGGGGTCGAAGAAGCCGATGTTGTCGGCAATGCTGCCGGCAAACAGCTGATCGTCCTGCATGACCGTGCCGATGCGGGCCCGCCATGCGCTCAGGCCCAGCAGACGCAGCGGCCGGCCATCCACCAACAGCTCGCCCGACTGGGCCGTGTGTATGCCCAGCAGCAGCTTCAGCAAGGTCGTTTTGCCGCAGCCGGACGGCCCGGTGATCGCCACCGACTCGCCCGCTTCAATGCGCAGGCTGCAGTTTGAAATGACCTCGGGCTCGCCGTCGGCATAGCGAAAGCTCAAGCCTTGCAGCTCCAGCGCGGCGGGGCGGGCGTTGGTGTTGGTGTTCAGCAAGTCGGCCGGCGCTGTTGTTGACGCGTTCTCGCTTACCGCCGTCTCGCTGTCCGGCGCGGTCAGCACGATGTCGGCCAAGCGTTCGCCCTGCAGCCGCAACATGCTCAGCTCCACGCCCTTGTCGATCAGGCCGGCCAGGCGCAGGCTGAATTGCTCCTTGTAGGCCAGGAAGGCGAACAACATGCCGACCGACAGTTCGCGGTCCAAGACCAGCAAGGCACCGAGCCAGATGATGGCGACGCGCTCGATGCCGAACAGCAGTTTGTGACCCACGCCCATCCACAGGTCGAGCCGCCGGATCACGATGGCTGCGTTCATCTGCTCGACCACCAGGTTGGCAAAACTGGCGCTGCGTTCGGCCTGTGCATTGAACAATTTGATCGCCTGCGCGCCGCGCAAGGACTCCAGGAAATGGCTGTTCTGCCGCGCCTCATGCACCAGCGCTTCTTCTGTGGCCAGCCGCAGCGGCCTGAAAAACGCCCAGCGCAGCAGGCCGTAGGCCACCACCGCGAGCAGGGCCAGCCCGCTCAACGACGGCGAATAAATCCACATCATCGCCAGCGTCACGACCACCATCACGCCGTCCAACAGCGCTTCCGCAAAGCGCGTGGACAGCGTGCGCTGGATCAGCTGCACGCTGTTGAAGCGCGACCAGATGTCGCCCAGGTGGCGCTTTTCAAACCAGGCCAGCGGCAGCCGCAACAGGTGGGCAAACACCTGCGTCAGCCACTGCACATTCAGCGAGGCCGACAAATACAGCACCGCCCAGGAGCGCAGCGCACCCACCCCCACTTGCAGCAGTACCAGCAGCCCGAAGCCCAGCCCCAGCGTGACGAGCAGGTCGCGGTCGGCGCTGACCAGCACCCCGTCCACCACCCATTGCAGCAGGAACGGCGACAACAGGGCCAGCAGCTCCAGCGCCAGCGCCAGGCCGAGAATTTGCATCAGCGAGCGCTTCAGCCCGGTGACGCGGCCCAGCAACTGCCGCCAGCGCAGCGGCGGTGCCGCCTGCCGGGGGGTGAAATCGGCCCCCGGCCGCAGCTCCAGCGCCACGCCGGTGAAGTGGCGCGACAGCTCGCTCAGCGGCAGGCGGCGACGGCCATGCGCCGGGTCGTGAATGACGGCGTTGCCGCCGCTGACCTCGGCCAGCACGACGAAATGATTGAAGTCCCAGTGCAAGATGCAAGGCAGATGCAGCTGCGCCAGATGCGCCGGTTCGGCTCGCAGCGCCCGGCTGGCCAGCCCCAGGTCGGCACCCATGCGGACCAGGTCCGCCATCGTCGCCCCCTTCAGCGAGAGCGAAAACCGCGTCCGCAATTGGGCCAGATCGTAATGGGCACCGAGCGCGCTGGCCACCATCGCCAGGCAAGCCAGGCCGCATTCCGCACCCTCGGTCTGCAAGATGACGGGCATGCGGGAGCTGCCGCGCCAGCTGAAGCGCAGTCGTTTTGACAGTGACTCAGACACGCTGGGCCAAGCTCAACAGCGGCTCGAAAATCCACTCGATCAAGCGGCGGCGCTCCAGCAAGACATCGGCGTCGAGTTGCATGCCGGCGGCCAGCGCCTGCTCTTGCCCGTAGGCGGCCACGCTTTGGCGATCGAGGCTGACCGTGATGCGGTACAGCGGCTCGCTCGCCAGCCCCTGGCTCAGGGCGGCGGGCAGGTTCAGTTGGGCCAGCTCGGCCGGTGCCAACGGCGTGCGCGAGACCTGCAGCACCCGGCCGGACTGAGCGCCGAACTTTTGATACGGGAAGGCCTGGTAGCGCAGCCGTACCGTTTGCTCGGCACGCACAAAGCCGACCGCGCTGGACGGTGCGAACAACTGCGCCAGCATCTGCGTCTGTGCGGGCAACAAGCTGGCCAGCAAAGCACCGCTGGCCACCGTTTGGCCGGCTTCCGCTTGCAAGGTGGAGACGATGCCGTCGCTCGGCGCGCGCAGCACCAAGCGGCGCCGGCCCTCGGTTTCCAGGCCTTGCTGCTGCAGGGCGGCCAGGTCGCGGGCGATTTCTCCTTGCTGGACCTGGGCGCGCAGCGGCAGTTCCAGCAGCTGCGCGTCTGTCGCCTGCAGTTCGCGCTGCACGCCCTCACGCTGGCGTTCCAGCGTCTGTGCTTGCGCCCGCAAGCCGAGCAGTTCCTCGCGCTTGGTCTGCACTTGTGCGGTGGAGATGAACTTGTCGTGGTTCAGGCTTTGCAGTCGGGCTAGCGCTTCGCGCGCCAGCACCAGGCGTTCTTCATGCAGCGCAGTTTCTGCCTGCATCTGCCCCAGCTCGCGCTGCAAGCCGGCGCGCCGCTGCTCCAAAGCCAGCTGCTGAGTACGCACTAACTGTCGCTGCTGATCTGATGTTGCCTGGAGACTCTGCTGACGAAGGGTCAGATTCTGGGCGATGCCGGCCTCGGCTTGGTTGGCGCTGTCCAGCGCCAGCACAAACAGCACATCGCCTTGTTTGACCGCCTGCCCTTCGCTGACTTCGCGCTGCAACACGGTGGCGGTTTGCGTGGCGCTGATGCGCAGCACGCCGCGGTCGGGGACCAAATAGCCGCTGACTCGCGCCTTGCGCGTGTACTCGGCCAGACTTAGAAAGGTGCAGGCCAGCAGGACCGCCGCGACGGCGGCAGCGCTCAGCAGCTTGAAGGACAGCGGTTGCAGCAATTGAATGCTGCCCAGCCAAGCCTGCTGCCGGCCTTGCAATGCTTCAGGACGAAAAAGCATGAGGAGGTTCAGGGTGCTTAACCCCAATCCTCCTCAGCCGGTCGTGCTGACAGCGAAACTTCTGAAATTACCAAGTGTTCTTCGGTGCAGGGGTCTCGACGGAGGCCTCGTTCCAGGTGTTCTTGGGGGCACCACCGCTGACCCAGTTCAATTGTTCCGGGCTGAGCTCCACAGGACCTTGAGCAGGCGCTTGATCTTTGACGGACTGAGTTTGCTGATTTTGCATGGTCGATTCCTGGGGAGGGTGTCGTGCGTTAAGTGCACAACTGCATTGAAGCAGAGCGGTTCACAACATGTAACTGTCAACTCTTACAGGGTGCTGGGCGAGCGGTGGAACACGTTCAACGGATCAAGCCCAGCCGCAAGGCCTTCAAAACCGCCTGGTGCTTGTTGTTGCAGGCCAGCTTGCGCATCGCATTGCCCAGGTGCAGCACGGTGGTGCGCTCGGTGATGCTCAGGATCTGGCCCACTTCCCAGGCCGTTTTGCCGTCCATCGTCCAGCGCAGCGTTTCCAGCTCGCGCGGCGTCAGGTGCGGTTTGTCCAATTGCTGTTCCGGCGGCAGCAGCACGCGCAGCGCCGAATCGAGCGCGTGCACAGCAAACAGCTGCACATCGGCCACCATGCGGGTCAATTTGCCGGGGTCGGCCGGCAGCGCTTCACGCCTGTCCATGCCGAGCACGAAATGCCGACCTTCCGGCAGGTGCAGGGCCAGGCAGATGCCGTTGTTGTAGCCATAGCTGGCCTGCATTTCCCACAACTCACCCACACCCTGTTCGACATAGGTGCGCTGGTTCCAGACGATGGGTACCGTTTGCCGTTTGCAATGCTGCATGACCGGGTCGCGCACGCCCAGCATGGGGTCGTTCAACGCGTCTTTGAAGCCGGGCGGACAGTTGTCGATGGCAATGAAGTCGGATCGACCCAGGCTGTGATCCACCACCGTGATGGCGGAAAAGGTGTCGAAGTCCATCGACGCAGTGAACTGCCCAAGCTCACGCCGGAACTCATTCCGGTTCCTGACCTCGAGTACCGATTGGTAACCTCCCTGCAACATCAAAAACGCCCGTCCAAGTCTGGCCGCTTGCTTTAGGTGCAAGCGATCCGTTCTGTTGTATCCCTGAGAGGACTTACGCAAAATTGTTCCAGCTAGGCGCGACGCCGAAGACAGTACTGCCCGCACGGCGAGGCGGAGCAACAACGCTGGAGCGGTTTTGCGTAAGTCCGACCTGATAAGGTTTACAGCTAGCGCAGCGTCCGAACCGTATGCACACTGAGTGCTCTTGCCGCGCTTGCGCTTTCAACCACCTCTACCGACATTCTCACCTATGACTCCAGCCTGGATTGTGTATGCATGGCCACGTGTTTTATGTGAAGCGGCCCAGGTGTCGCGGTTGCAGTTCGCGCACTTGAGCACGCAAGTGTTGGTCGCGGGCGACGCAAAGCATCCGGCCATGGGGCAAACCCTATGGCTTGGCGACGGTGGGCGTTCGGTGGCCGGAGTCGCTTGGGATTGGATCAGCTTGCCGGCCGGTGTGGTGGCGCTGGCCGATCCGCTCGCCCTGATCACCAATTTGCAGTTTCTCAACCAGGCGGGCGAGGTGCTCGCGCCGCTGGAGTCGGTCTGCCGTTTGAATGAAATCGTGCACGCCCTGCCTTGGCAATACGAGGTCGAACGGGCTTTAGGTTTGCATTGATCTGCTATCCCTAGGACTTACGCAGAACTGTCCCAGCTAGGAGTCTGCGCGGCAGAAGGATCGGCGGCTGCAAGGCGGCCGCAGCGGTCCATTTTTCACCGTCTTTTCGCCCCATAGCAGAGCTATGAAGCTTCAAATCCGGCAAAAACTGTCCTCGCTGGGGCCACCTTTCGCTATCGCCGCCTTCTGCCG
>CANFYD010000222.1 GCA_947450745.1 Burkholderiales bacterium | reverse complement strand
GCCGCGCTGCGTCCACTCGCGCAGGAAGGCCTGGCAGCGCGGGTCGGACAGGCGGAAGAAATAGTGGTCGGACGACTTCAGCACCGGCTGCGCGCCGGACACGGCCGAGTAGGGGTTTTTCAGGTCGGTCGGCGTGTAGACGGCACCGCAGACCTCGCAGGAATCGCCGTATTGGTCCTTGGCCCCGCATTTCGGGCACTCGCCCTTGATGAAGCGGTCCGGCAGAAACATCTGCTTTTCGGGGTCGAAGAATTGTTCGATCGTTTTGACGTCGATCAGTTCGTTCTTGCGCAGCGCCCGGTAGACCTCTTTCGACAGTTCGTGGTTTTCAGGCCCGTCGGTCGAGTGCCAGTTGTCGAAGCCGATATGGAAGCCGTCGAGGTAGGCCTTGCGGCCCGAGGCGATGTCGGCGACGAATTGCTGCGGCGTTTTACCAACTTTTTCGGCTGCGATCATGATCGGCGCGCCGTGGGCATCGTCTGCGCAGACGAAGTGCACCTCGTTGCCCATCATTCGTTGGAAGCGGACCCAGATGTCGGCCTGGGTGTATTCCATGATGTGGCCAATATGAAAATTGGCGTTGGCGTAGGGCAGGGCGGTGGTGACGAAAAGCTTACGGGTCATGGTGTCTTTGCGGCTCGGCTTGCGGCTCGGCATCAGGCCGGGCGATCCGACATTTTAGACCGAGCGGGATTTCGCCCCCGCGCCGTGCCCACCGCCGCACCGATCCACCGCGCCTCGGCGTGCCGCGCTGGCACCCAGCGCAGGTACGACCGACCGGAAATCAGCTGGCTGCAGCCGGGTTGCTGCTCTCGACCGGCGTTTCGCCGTCCAGGGCGGCTTCACCGGGCTCGCCAGCTTCGCCAGGCTCACCTTCGCCCTCGGGCTTGTTGACCTTGCGCTGACGCTTTTCTTCGACCTTGCGCTTCTTGGCCAGTTCACGTTGGCGTTTTTCGTATGAGTAATTGGGTGTGGCCAAGGCCGTGCTCCTGCAAGTAGTCCGCGATGCGCGAATTTGGCCTTCACTGTAACCGCTGCGGGCCGCACAGTCGGTGCAGGCGGCGGCCCGCGACTTTGTCAGGCACGTTCCGACTTAGCGCACAAAGTTGTATGGGATTTGCAAAACAAGCCTTAAGTCCATGATTTATATAGCGGGCCAGGTCTATCCACTTAAGCTGTGGATAACTTTGTGGACAAGCCCTCCCGACAGCCGCTCAAGCCTTGTAAAGCGGTGCCTCGGCTTAGTCTGCCTCATTTGAAGGCAGATCAGACGAGCTGATATGAATCAACGACTTAGCGTCGTCGCGTGGGATGGCTCCGAGAGGGTGCCTGCGTGGGCAGCTGCCCGGCGACGCGTGCGTTGCACCCTCCGGTAATGGGGATAAGTCAAGCCCGCTAGCACAAACTTGTCGAAATAGACGCTTGTCCGCTCAGCGGCAGGCCAGGTTCTGTCCACCGCAGCTGTGGACAGAGTTGTGGGCGGATCGACTTGAAGCGCGCTAAGTCTTTGATTGGCATGACGGTTTCATGAATTGCTTAAAAATATTGCAATTTCGCCGGTCGGCTCGGCACAACGCCCACGAATAGCCCTGCGAGCGGCAGCTAAACTCACGCTTTTTGCATAGGTGCGCAACTCGATGGCTCAGGCACAAGTGATGAAGTCAGCAGGTCAGGCAGGGGCCAAGGCGGCCGATGTTTTCGAGTTCAAAAGCGCCACGCTGAGTTTGCTCGCTCTGGTGTTGAAGTCTCCCGACTTGACCGCGCTGTCGGCCGAGCTGCATGAGCGCTTGGATGAGACGCCGGAGTTGTTCAATCAAGATCCGTTGTTGATCGATTTGACGCAGGTGACGCGGACCGCAGAGGAGTTGTCGGCGCTGCCAGAGCTTGCCGAGCCGCTTGATCCGCAGGCAACTTCAACTTCAACTTCAACTTCAACTGCGACCGCTGCCACGACCGAGCTCAGCTTGGTGACGGCAGACCCGGATGCCGCCACCGGCATCGATCTGACCACCGTCAGTCAGTTGATGCGCGCGCACCGCATGCAGCCGGTGGCTGTGCTGGGTGCCAATGCAGCCGAGCGGGCGCAGGCGCTGGCCTTGGGCTTGGCTTTGGCACCGCCTCAATATGAGCCGACGGCACAGCAAGCGGCCTTGCGCAAGGAGCGCCGGATTGCCCCGCAACCGGTCATCGAGGTGATCAAGGAAGTGGTCCGGGAGGTCATCGTGCCTGCCGAGGCCGTCAAGACCATGATCATCGACAAGCCGCTGCGCTCAGGCCAGCGCGTCTATGCCAAGGGTTGTGATCTGGTGGTGCTGGCCTTGGTCAGCCACGGGGCCGAGGTGATTGCCGATGGCAGCATCCATGTGTATGCGCCGCTGCGGGGCAAGGCGATTGCTGGAGCGCGCGGCGATACCGAGGCGCGAATTTTTGCCGCCCACATGGAGCCCGAGCTGATCTCGATCGCCGGGATTTACCGCACCAGCGAAAACCCGCTACCCGAAGAGGTGCAGGGCAAGCCGGCGCAGATCCGGCTTGACGGTGAAAAGCTGGTGATGGAAGCGCTCAAATACTGAATTGATGTCTGTCAGCTGGCGCGCTGCGCTGAGCCCTTGAATGAACACTTTTGAAAGACCAGATTCGATGACCAAAATTGTCGTGGTGACCTCAGGCAAAGGCGGCGTGGGTAAAACCACCACCAGCGCCAGTTTTGCAACTGGCTTGGCCTTGCGTGGCCACAAAACCTGCGTGATCGACTTCGATGTCGGGCTGCGCAATCTGGACCTGATCATGGGCTGCGAGCGCCGTGTCGTTTATGACCTGATCAACGTCATCAACAGCGAGATCAAGCTGAGCCAGGCGCTGATCAAGGACAAGCAACTCGACAAGCTCTTTATTTTGGCCGCCTCGCAAACGCGGGACAAAGACGCCTTGTCGGTCGAGGGTGTCGAGCGGGTGCTGGATGAGCTGAAAGCGATGGACTTCGAGTTCATCGTTTGCGATTCGCCGGCCGGCATCGAGACGGGCGCCTTGATGGCCATGCATTTCGCCGACGAGGCCATCGTCGTGACCAACCCGGAAGTCTCTTCGGTGCGCGACTCCGACCGCATTCTGGGCATGCTCAACAGCAAGACCCGGCGCGCCATCGAGGGCAAGGAGCCGATCAAGGAGCACTTGCTGATCACCCGCTACAACCCGAACCGGGTGGAGGGAGGGCATATGTTGTCGCTGGCCGACATTCACGAGATTTTGCGCACGCCGTTGATCGGTGTGATCCCGGAGTCCGAGATCGTGTTGCAAGCTTCCAATCAGGGGTCACCGGCCATTCACATGCAAGGCAGCGATGTGTCCGAGGCCTACAAGGACGTGGTCAGCCGCTTTCTTGGCGAGGAGCGGCCCATGCGCTTCACCGAAGCCGTCAAGCCCGGCCTGTTCAAGCGTCTGTTTGGCGGTAGGTAAGGAGTTGGCATGGGATTCCTGAAGTACTTTTTAGGCGAAAAGAAGAGTTCGGCGAATGTGGCCAAGGAACGCTTGCAGCTGATCTTGGCGCATGAGCGCAATGGCCGCACCGCTATGCCGGATTGGTTGCCGCAGCTGAAAAACGAGCTGCTGGCGGTGATCGCAAAGTACATGGACATTGATCCGAAAGACATCAATGTGGATGTGCAGCATCACGGCGACATGGAAGTGCTGGAGCTGAAAATCGAGATGCCCGAAACCAAACGCTGATCGGGTGTCGATCGGGCGTTCAAGGTGGAGCGTTGCGGGCTTGTTCGCGCAGCATGAAAAGGTAGAGGCTTTCCACCTTGGTGCGCGCCCACGGCGTCTTGCGCAGGAACTTCAAGCTCGACGCAATGCTGGGGTCGAGCACGAATGAGCGGATTTCGATCCGTTGGCCCAGTTCTTCCCAGCCGAAATAGTCGACCAGGGCGGTGACGATGGCTTCCAGCGTGAGGCCGTGCAGGGGGTCTTTAGTCATGGGGTTCGATCAGAGGGAATGGGCTTGGAGCCGCGTGGGAGCCATTATTCATGGTCAAACTGATGCCAATTTTTGCCTTTGAACTGGGCGTAAAAGGCCTTGATCGTGATCATGTCGGCCTCGATGTCGCCGGTTGGCGTGAACACCGGGCCGAGGCCGCTGAGCTTGCGCTCGTAGTCCATGTAAGCCAGCACGATGGGGACTTGGGCCGTGTGGGCGATCCAGTAAAAACCGGTCTTCCAGTAGCGCGTCTTGCTGCGCGTGCCCTCGGGCGGAACGATCAACTGCACCGAGCCTTCAGCCGCCACCAAGGCCTGCGCAGCGGCCGTCACCAGATTGCTTGACTGTTCGCGGTTCACCTCGACGCCGCCGAGCCAGCGCATCAAGCCGCCGAATGGCCAGCGGAACAACTGACGCTTGCCCATCCAGTAGATATTCAGGCGCAGGGCGAAGGCCACCATCAGGGTGTAGGGCAAGTCCCAGTTGCTGGTGTGCGGCGCGGCGATCAGCACAAATTTCGAATGTTCGCTGGGCAAACTGCCTTCAATCTTCCAGCCGTTCAGCTTCAAGAAACCGATGGAAAAGGCCCGCAGCAAGGTGTTGACGATGGGCGTGGAGAAAATGGTTCGGTGCATGACAGGTCGGCTCGCTTACTGGGGCCGGGCGCGCTGGCCCCGGGTTGCAGAGGATTATCTTCGGCTCAAGGCCGCTCAAGGCCGCTCAAGCAGCAGATCGCTGCGCGGCAGGGCCACGCAGGGCAGAATCCAGCCGTCCGATTTTTCCTCGCGGCTCAGTCCCGGCCATTCAATCCGGTACTCGATCTGCCCTTGCAACAAGCGGCAAATGCAAGCGCGGCAGCTGCCGTTGCGGCAACTGCTGCTGAGAGCCGACCCCGCCTGCAGCGCCGCTTCCAGCACGCTTTGTTCAGACAGCGCTGGGAACGCCTGGCCTTGGTGAAGGATCTGGATGTGGAAGGGCATGTTTTGGAAGCGCGCATTCTGGACGTATTGACCCGACATCATGCCCGCTCGCGCTGGTCCTTCAAGCGCTTGGCGCTATGCTTCTCCCCCTGTCGGTTGCAGCCCAAGTCTTCCGATGGGTCCAGCCTGCGCCTGTCTCACACCACCCCACTCCGACTGCCTGCCCGCCGCGTGACTCCCCTGAATCCCCTCAAATACCTGGGCGGCTATGCGCCCGAACTGCTGGAGCAGGTGCGCGGCCTGATCGCAAGCGGCCGGCTCGGCGACATGCTGGCCAAGCGCTACCCCGACAACCACGAGGTGCGCAGCGACAAAGCGCTGTTCGACTACACGCAAGAGCTCAAGAACCGCTATTTGCGCAACGCCGAGCCGCTCGCCAAAGTCTGCTTCGACGCCAAGCTGAAGGTGATTGCGCACGCGCTGGGCACGCACACCCGGGCGCAGCGGGTGCAGGGCAGCAAGCTCAAGACCAAGCGCGAAATTCGCGTCGCCAGTTTGTTCAAACCGGCACCGGCCGAGCTTCTGAAAATGATCGTCGTGCATGAGCTGGCGCATTTGAAGGAGCTGGAGCACAACAAGGCTTTTTATCAACTCTGCCACCACATGGCCCCCAACTATGGGCAGTTGGAGTTCGACCTGCGCTTGTATTTGACGCATTTGGATCTGCTGGCAGAGCAAGTCTCTCCATGAGGTCGCTGCGAAGGCTTCGACTGCAGCGCGAGGGACTCACATGATCCTCTTGGCACCGATGGAGGGCTTGCTCGATCACATGCTGCGCGACGTCTTGACTCGCGTCGGCGGCATCGACCGCTGCGTGTCCGAATTCATCCGCATCACCGACCGCTTGATGCCGAACCGCGTCTTCACCCGCATCGTGCCCGAGCTGTTGAACGGCAGTCTGACGCCGGCCGGTGTGCCGGTGCGCGCGCAGTTGCTCGGAGCCGACCCCGTCTGCATGGCCGAAAACGCGGCCAAGCTGGCGGCGTTGGGGCCGGCTGGCATCGACCTCAACTTTGGCTGCCCGGCCAAATGCGTGAACCGCCACCGCGGCGGTGCGGTGCTGCTGGACGAGCCGGAGCTGATCGCGCAGATCGTCAGCGCCGTGCGCCGCGCGGTGCCGGCCGGCATGCCGGTGTCGGCCAAGATGCGGCTGGGCTATATGGACGCTTCGCGCACGCTGGAATGCGCGCAGGCAATGGTGGATGCCGGGGCGGAGGAGTTGGTCATTCATGCCCGCACCAAGGCCGATGGCTACAAGCCGCCGGCTTACTGGGAGCGCATTGCCGAGGTGCGCGCCGCGCTGAAGGTGACGGTGGTGGCGAATGGCGAGGTCTGGACGCCCGCCGATGCGCAGGCCTGCTTGGCGCAATCGGGTTGCGATGCGCTGATGTTGGGTCGCGGCATGGTGGCCGACCCCGGCTTGGCCTTGGCGATACGGCGACCTGACGCGGTGCCGTTGAGCTGGGCCCAGCTGCAGCCGCTGCTGCGGGAGTTCTGGGGCTTGGTGCATCTGAACCTGCCGGCCAAGCACCAAGCCGGCCGCCTCAAGCAATGGCTGCACTATTTGCGCCGCCGCTACCCT
>CANFYD010000221.1 GCA_947450745.1 Burkholderiales bacterium | reverse complement strand
TCACCGACCATGCCCAGCACCTGATCGGCGCCTTCCAGCAACTGTCCTATGTGCTGCTGGTGGCTGCGGGCGCGCTGTTGGTCAGCCGGGGCGAGCTGACGATGGGCGCGCTGATCGCCTGCTCCATCCTGGCCGGGCGGGTGTTGGGGCCGGTGGCGATGATCCCCAGCCAGATGGCGCTGTGGGCCCACACCCAGGCTGCGCTGCAAGGGCTGGACCGCCTGTGGGCGCTGCAGGACGACCATCATGGGCAGGAGCAGCCCGTCGTCGTGGCACAGCTGCGCGGTGACTACCGTTTTGACGGCGTGGCCGCGCAGTACGGCGCGAACAAAGCGCTGAACGTGCCCAAGCTGCAGATCACGGCCGGCGAGAAGATCGGCGTGCTGGGCCCGGTGGGCGCCGGCAAGACCACCCTGCTGCGCCTGATGTCGGGGCTGTACAAGCCGCAGCAGGGCCGCATCCTGCTCGACGACATCGACCTGGCCCACCTCGCCAAGCCCACGCTGGCCGACCAGGTGGGCTATGTGCAGCAGGACGGGCGGCTGTTTGCCGGCACGCTGCGCGACAACCTGATCCTGGGCCAGATCGACCCGGGCGACGACGCCATTCTGGACGCCGCGAGGCGCACCGGGCTGATGCAGACGGTGATCAGCGCTCACCCCAAGGGCTTGCAGCAAGAAATCTTCGAGGGCGGCAGCGGCTTGTCGGGCGGCCAACGCCAGCTCGTCAACTTGACACGGGCCTTCCTGCGGGCACCCCGCGTGTGGCTGCTCGACGAGCCCACCGCTAGCATGGACCGCAGCCTGGAGCTGCAAGTCACGCGGGCGCTGCAAGCGGCGCTCAAGCCCGACGACACGCTGGTGCTGGTGACGCACAAGGCCGAGATGCTGGCCCTGGTGGACCGGGTGATCGTGATCGCCGGCCACCAGATCGTGATGGACGGCCCGAAAGCGCAGGTGCTGCAGCAACTGAATGCCCCGGCAATGGAGAAGGCCGCATGAGCAAGTACGAACCCAACAGTTCCCCGCACGATGCGGATCAGCGCCCGGCGCGGGTCTCGATGACGCTGCTGATGTTGATCGGCCTGGGGGGCTTCCTCGCCTGGGCGGCCTGGTTCGAGATCGACCAAAGCGTGCGCGCCCAGGGGCAGCTGATCCCCAGCGCCCGCACCCAGGTGATCCAGGCGGCCGACGGCGGCGTGCTGTCGCACATCCTGGTGCGCGAGGGCGAAGCGGTCAAAGCCGGCCAGGAACTCGCCACGTTGGAGCGCGAGCGCCCCGACGCCGCCTTCGACGAGAGTCGGGCCAAGGACGCCGCGCTGGCCGCCGCCCTGCTGCGCGCGCAAGCCGAAGCAGCCGACACCACGCCGGTGTTCGGCACCCGCTTCAAGGAGTACCCGCAGTTCGTGGCCGCGCAGCAAGCCTTGTTCGAGCAGCGTCGGCGCAGCCTGCGCGAAGAGCTGGCCACGCTGCAGGACGGGCAAGACATGGCGCAGCAGGAGCTGGCAATGAACGAAGCGCTGCTCACGACTGGCGACACCAGCCGGCTTGAAGTGATGCGCGCACGCCGTCAACTGGCTGACCTGCAAGGCCGAGCCAGCGCGCTGCGCAACAAATACCTGCAAGAAGCCCGACTGGAAGCCGCCAAGCTGGCCGAGGACTTGTCGAGCAGCCGCTACAAACTGGCCGAGCGGCAAAGCATCCTGGCCCATACCCGCATCGCCGCCCCGGTGGCCGGTGTCGTCAAGCTGCTCAAGGTCAGCACCATCGGCGGCGTGCTGCGTCCAGGCGACGAGCTGATGCAGATCTCGCCCACCGACGGCGAGCTGGTGATCGAGGTCAAGCTCAACCCGGTGGACATCGGCCAACTCAAAGTGGGCCTGCCGGTGACGGTCAAGTTCGATGCCTTCGACTCCTCGGTGTTCGGCAGCCTGCCCGGGCGGCTGAGCTACCTCAGCTCAGACACGCTGAGCGAGACCAGTGCCAACGGCCAGACCAGCAGCTACTACCGGGCGCAGGTGCGGCTGGACCGCGCGGGTGACCCCAGCGCCCAGCCCGGCAACTCCGGCGTCCCAGTCAACGCTCGGCTGGCAGCGGTGGAGCTCAAGCCCGGCATGACCGCCACGGTGGACATCCGCACCGACAGCCGCTCGATCCTGAAATACCTCGCCAAGCCCGTGTTCAAGGCGTTTGGCGGGGCACTCAACGAGCGCTGACGCGATTTTCCTGTTCATTCCTGTTTATTCCTGATGCTGCCGGGCTGACCCGGTGCAACTCCTGACCCCCAAGGCAACACCATGACCACGACCTCTGCTCAAACCGCCACCCTCGTGCTGCACAACGGCCAGAGCGCTCAGCCGCTGCAGGCTGGCCAGCTTCACAAGTTCAAAGCCAAGTCGGGTGAACAGTACCGTGTGCTCAAGCGCGAGGCGGGTGAGGAGAAACTGCTCGACAACGTGATCGCCAAGCGCCGTGGCGATGATCTGGAGCTGAGCTATCAGGACGGAACCCAGGTCACGCTGGAGGGCTATTACAGCGAGTGCAAGGCGGCGATTGCCTGTCACATCACGCTGCCGGGCCAAGATGCAGCAGGCTACACACCGGGAGTCGAAGTCAGCACCGGGGCGGCGCTGGCGGACGGGGCCAACCTGGTCTACGCCCATGGCGCACCCGATGCGCTGATGGCGATGGCCGCTGGGCAGGCCGGAGTGCAGCAGGCCTTGGCGGGCTTGCCCGGCGAGCAGATCAGCTATATCCCGTTGTCTTCCACCACCTCCGTCGCTGCCGTGAGCAGCGCGCTGGGCTGGATCGGCCTGGGTGGGGCTGTCGCGGCTGCAGCCGCATTGGGAGGGCACAGCAGCGACACCACTGCGCCGCTGATGCCGGCTGCACCGCTGAGTGTGGTGGACGATGTGGCACGGGTCACCGGCAGCGTGGCCAACAACGGCGTCACCAACGACGCCCGCCCGACCTTCTCGGGCAGCGGTGCCGAGGCCGGTGCCACGGCCCGCTTGTTTGAAGGGACGAGCTTGCTCGGCACGGCCGTGGTCGCAGCCGACGGCAGTTGGCAGATCACCCCTGCTGCCACGCTGGCGGACGGTCTCCACCACGTCAGCTACACCCTGACCGACGCGGCTGGCAACCAAAGTGCGGCCAGCGCGGTCATCAACTTCACCGTCGACACGCAAGCTCCCAACGCGCTGAGCGTGGCGCTGGACGCCACTGAAGACGGCAACGTCGCCAACGGCGTTGACCTGCGCGTCACCCTGGCCACTGATGCCAAGGTGGGCGACAGCGTGGCCACCGCCATCACGCGCGACGGCGTGCTGGTGCAGACCGTCAGCGCTACCTTGACGGCGGCCGACATCAGCGCGGGTCGTCTGCTGGCGCATGTGGATGCGGCTAGCGTCACGCTGGACGGGCAGTACAGCGCCAGCACGCAACTGACGGACGCCGCCGGCAACTCGGGGTCGGCCGTCAGCAAACTCGGCGTGTTCACCGTCTTCACCGGCCTGGTGCATGACGACTACCTGGCCAATGCCTTCGTCTTTGTCGACAGCAACAACGACGGCCGCTGGAATGCGGGCGAGGCACTGACCCGCACCGACGCCAACGGCCACTTCCAGTTCGCGTTCAACCCGAACGGCGCGCCCGTGCTGGCGATGGGCGGGGTCGACACCGCCTCGGGTGCCGCCAACAGCGGCGTCATCTACAAGGCCTACACCGGCGCGATCGCAGCGGCGGCGGCCGGGGTGGACATCGTGTTGTCGCCGATGTCCACGCTGATCGCCGCGGTGGCCCAGGCCTCCAGCGTCAGCGGGCAGCCGGTGGATGCTGCCGCGCTGCTGAAGGCCGCGACAGTCGTCAGCCAAGTGCTGGGCTTGAACAGCAGCAACCCGATCGGCTTGCTCAGCTTCGACCCGGTGGCGGCGGCCTCTGCCCCTGGGGCCAGTGCCAGTGATGTGGGCCTGCTGTCCGCCAACCGCCAGCTCGGCCTGTTGTTTGCGGCGTCGGGTGCCTTGATCGACGGCGCGGCCACCAACGCCGATGCCCCGGCCGGCGTGGGTGCCGCGCTGGGCATCGGTGCGCTGGCCAGCCTGGTGCTGGCGCGCAGCGCCGCAGCAGCGAGCGTGAGCCTGAGCAGCACGGCCGACGTCGAGGCCGTCGTGCAAGCCACGATGACCGCCTCCAACACCGTCGGCGTCACGCAAGACCTGCGTGCCAGCTCGGCCGCCGACCTGACCCTGCTCAGCGGCGTGGTCGCTGGCTTCAACGCGCGGGTCGACAGCACCACGCACGCGGGCCCGCAGTCGGTTGACGCGATCGCCACGCTGCGCGCAGCGCAAGACCTGTTGCTGCCCACATTGAACCAAAGCGGCGACCAAGCCGCCGCGAATCAGGGCGGCGACTTGTCGCTGGCCTCGTCGCTGATCGCGCTGAGCAACAGCGTGGGTGGGCAGGGCGGGGCGGGTGACATCTCGACGTTTGTCGACGGCCAGGCCGCTGCGGTCAGCCAGGTTTCGGCGGTGTTCCAGAGCAACGCGGCGATCGGCGCGGTGGCGCGGCTGATCCACCTCGACATCCAGTTGCCTTCGCTGGGCTTGGGCGACACGGTGGACAGCCTGACGCTGTCGGGCCTGCCTGCCGGCGTCGAGTTGCTGCGGATCGACCCGCTGACCGGCGTGGCCAGCCTGTTGCAGGCCAGCGCCGGCAGCTACGCGGTCGCACCGGCTGACGTGGGTTACCTGGCACTGCGTTCAGGCACGGTGGCCAGCGGCACGCTGACGCTGGCGGCCAGCAACACGGTGGGCGGCGTCACCACGCAGTACAGCGGCAGCCTGCAAGTGGCCATTGGCGATGACATCGCGCCGACGATCACCTCGAGTGCAAGCGCAGGCTTGGCCGAGAACAGCGGTGCGGGGCAAATCGTCTACACCGCCACCGCGACCGACAACATCGAGCTGGCCGGCAACCTCAGCTACGGGCTCAAAGCCGGCAGCGATGCGGGGCTGAGCATCAATGCCGCCACCGGCGCGGTCACGCTGACTGGCAACCCGGACTTTGAAGCCAAGCCCAGCTATGCCTTCACGGTCATTGCCACCGATGCGGCGGGTAATGCCAGCGAGAAAGTGGTCACTCTGGCCATCAACAACCGCGATGAGGTGGCACCGGCGATCACGTCCGGCGCCACAGCCACGGCGATCAATGAGAACAGCGGCGCGGGCCAGGTGGTCTATACGGCCACCTCGACCGATACGGCCGACATCGCCACCGGCACAACGGTTTACAGCTTGAAGGCCGGCAGCGATGCGGGCCTGAGCATCAATGCCGCCACCGGCGCGGTCACGCTCGCCGACAACCAGAACTTCGAGGCCAAGGCGAGCTACGCCTTCACGGTGGTCGCCACCGACGCGGCGGGTAACGCCAGCGAGCAAGCGGTCAGCCTGGCCATCAACAACCGCGATGAGGTGGCACCGGCGATCACGTCCGGCGGCACGGCCACGGCGATCAATGAGAACAGCGGGGCGGGGCAGGTGGTTTACACGGCAACCTCGACCGACGCGGGCGACATTGTTTCCGGCACGACGGCTTACAGCTTGAAGGCCGGCAGCGATGCGGGGCTGAGCATCAACAGCGCGACCGGCGCAGTCACGCTGACGGGCAACCCGGACTTTGAAGCCAAGCCCAACTATGCCTTCACGGCCATTGCCACCGATGCGGCGGGCAATGCCAGCGAGAAAGTGGTCACCCTGGCCATCAACAACCGCGATGAAGTGGCACCGGCGATCACGTCCGGCGCCGCAGCCACGGCGATCAATGAGAACAGCGGGGCGGGGCAGGTGGTTTACACGGCAACCTCGACCGACGTGGCTGACATTGCCACGGGTACGACGGCATACACACTGAAGGCCGGCAGCGATGCGGGGCTGAGCATCAACGCCAGCACAGGTGCGGTCACGCTGACCGGCAACCCGGACTTTGAAGCCAAGCCGAGCTATGCGTTCACCGTGGTTGCGACCGACGCGGCGGGCAACGCCAGCGAGAAAGTGGTCAGCCTGGGCGTCAACAACCGTGACGAGGTGGCGCCTGCGATCACATCCGGCGGCACGGCCAGCGCGATCAATGAGAACAGCGGTGCGGGCCAGGTGGTTTACACGGCTACCTCTACCGACTCGGGCGATATTGCGACCGGATCGACGGCTTACAGCCTGAAGGCCGGCAGCGATGCGGGGCTGAGTATCAACAGCGCGACCGGCGCGGTCACGCTGACGGGCAACCCGGACTTTGAAGCCAAGCCCAGCTATGCCTTCACCGTGGTCGCAACCGACGCGGCGGGCAACGCCAGCGAGAAGTTGGTCAGCCTGGGCGTCAACAACCTTGATGAAGTTGCGCCTGCGATCACGTCCGGCGCCACAGCCACGGCGATCAACGAGAACAGCGGTGCGAATCAGGTGGTTTACACCGCCACCTCGACCGATGCAGCTGACATTGCGACCGGTTCGACCGCCTACAGCCTGAAGGCTGGCAGCGATGAGGGGATGAGCATCAACGCTAGTACTGGCGCTGTCACGTTCGCTGGCAACCCGAACTTT
>CANFYD010000220.1 GCA_947450745.1 Burkholderiales bacterium | reverse complement strand
CCACACCGCATCACCGCCGACGACCCCTACTTCGACAAGTTGCGGCGCGGCTGGGGCGATGGCCTGAAACGCGTGTTTGCCAAGCTGCCCGATGAAGACTGGTTCAAGTGAGCCCGCGAAGTGAGCCTGCGTTGAGCCGCCGCCAGGGGGCGCTTTTGTCATGAAAATCTTGATCCTGTTGCGCGATTTGTCGCTGAATGGCATCAGCACCTACAACCGCAACCTGGCCAACGAGCTCAGCCGTCAGGGGCATGAGGTGCATGTCTGGCCGTCCAATGCGGCCATCGCCTCACGTTCGCGCATGCGTTGGCCCATCCTTCATCCTTGGGCCGAGCGCTTGGTGCGCCACTTTGTCGAACGGATAGCCCCGGACGTGATCCTGGTCAGCCATTTCACCCAGGCCCGCTTGGCCCACAAGCTGAAGCAGAGCACGGGCATTCCGTGGGTGGCCTGCATGCACAACGGGCATTCCCCGCAGCGCATGGCCGAGTGGGCGCAGCTGTTCAGCAACGCCGCTGGCGTGGTGACGCTGTGCGAGACCATGCGGGACAAATATGCCGACTTGCTGGCCAGTACCGCGCAGGCGGGCACACCCGTCGCGCCGGTGTTGCTGAGCCGGCTGCCCATTGCCATTCCGGCACCCCGGCAGCGGGCCAGCGATGCGCCGCTGAAGCTGGCTTATTGCTCGCGGCTGAGCGGCGGCAAAGGCCCGCTGTGCGAAGCCTGGCTGCAGGCGGTGGCCACCTTGCCGGGGCATGAACGCTACAAACTGCTGGTGATGGGTGGTGGCAACTATCTGCGCACCTTGCGCAAAACCGCGACCGGACTGGGCCTGCACGTCGAGTTCACCGGCAGCATCCGTGACCCGGGCCAACGGCTCGATCAGGTGGACGTGCTGACCGGCTCGGGCTACGCGCTGATGGAGGGCATGGTGCGCGGCTGCGCGCCGGTGGCGCTCGGTTTTGCCGGTTGTTTCGGCGCGCTCACAGACAGCAATCTGGCAGATGCCTTCGCCGTCAACTTTGGCGATCATTGCCGCGAGCTGCTGCCCAAGGACGCGGCGACGGTGGCCCGGGAGCTGCAGTTGGCGATCAACTCCGCCGACAACACCGCCAGCATCCGCCAGCGCAGCATCGAGCGCTTTTCGCCCCGCCCCATCGTGGCCGAGCTGGTGGCGTTCCTGCAGCAGATCAAATCGGCCTGACCTGCCAACCGAGGGCCGACAAGTGAGGCGCAACAAGTGACGCCCACTCAGGGCAAGCCCGACTGCTGGCGCGATTGCTGCAATGCACAATACGCGGCTTGCAGTTGCAGCAGAGGAGCTTGGCATGCGCCGTGTCGTTTTCAACCAGAAGGGTGGCGTCGGTAAATCGACGATCACTGCCAATTTGGCCGCGATTGCGGCGCAACAGGGGCGGCGCACGCTCTTGGTCGACCTCGACCGGCAGGGCAATTCCAGCCGCTATGTGCTCGGCGATGCGGCCGACGAAGCGCGGCCCGGGGCGGCCGAGTTTTTTGAATCCACTTTGAAGTTCGCGCTGCGGCCGATCAAGACCAGCGATTTCATCGTCGCCACGCCCTGGGACAACCTGCACCTGATGCCGGCCAGCGGCCTGCTCGACGAGCTGCACAGCAAGCTGGAGAGCCGCTACAAGATCTACAAATTGCGCGATGCCTTGATCGAGCTGTCGGCCGCTTATGACGAGGTCTGGATCGACACGCCGCCGTCGCTGAATTTCTACACCCGTTCGGCCCTGATTGCCTCGCAGCGCTGCCTGATCCCGTTCGACTGCGATGATTTCTCGCGCCGCGCTTTGTATGACTTGCTGGAAAACGTCAAGGAAATCCAGGCCGACCACAACCCGGAGTTGCAGGTCGAGGGCATTGTGGTGAACCAGTTCCAGGCCCGCGCCGCCTTGCCGCAGCGCACCGTCCAAGCGCTGATCGATGAAGGCCTGCCGGTCTTGCAGCCGTATTTGAGTGCCAGCGTGAAGATCAAGGAGTCCCATGAGCTGGCCCGGCCGATGATCCACCTGGACCCGCGCCACAAGTTGACCCAGGAGTTCGTGGCGCTTTATGCGTCGCTGGCCTGAAGTTGATCCCAGGTAGGGCGGGTCGAGATCCGCCCTACGCCTGAGCTCACCCTCTCAGGGTTCGACGCGCATCGAGTAATCGACCGCATGCACGTCCTTGGTCAAGCGGCCGATGGAAATGCGGTCGACGCCGGTGGCGGCAATCCAGCGCAGTTGATCCAGCGCCACGCCGCCCGACACCTCCAGCAGCGCCCGGCCGGCGGTCAGGGCCACGGCCTCTTTCATCAGCGCTTCGGTGAAGTTGTCCAGCAGCACGCTGACGGCACCGGCGGCCAGCGCTTCTTGCAGCTCGGCCAATGATTCGACCTCGACCTGAATGCCCACGCCGGCCTGCAGTGCCTGCGCGGCGCGCAGCGCAGCCGCCACGCCACCGGCTGCGGCGATGTGGTTTTCTTTGATCAGGATGCCGTCGTAAAGTGCCAGCCGTTGATTGGCACCGCCGCCCACCAGCACCGCGTATTTCTGCGCCAGCCGCAGGCCGGGCACAGTTTTGCGGGTGTCCAGCAGGGCGCAGCCGCGCGGGTTGCTGCTCGCTCCTTCGATCACCTGCACATGGGCATGCGTCAGCGTGGCGGTGCCGGACAGCAGTTGCAGAAAGTTCAGCGCCGGCCGCTCGGCGGACAGCAAGGCGCGGCCGTCCGCTTCGATCTGGCAGACCAGCGAGTCGGCGGTCATCACATCGCCCTCTTCGTACAACCAGCGGATCTGCGCGGTCGGGTCGAGCGCATGAAACACCGCCTCGAACCACTCGCAGCCACAAAGCACCGCATGCTCGCGCACCCTCACATGGGCGTTGACGCGAGCACCGGCCGGCACCAACTGCGCCGTCCAGTCGCACACACCGATGTCCTCGAGCAAGGCATCGCGAACATTGCGCTGGCGCGCTTCGGTGAGGGTTTCGTTGTGGTCGAACATGGCGTAAGTGGCAGCTGACGGGCCGCCAGTGTAGAAGCTCGACGCTTTATTCCGCCGCTGCGATCGTCAGGCTCAGCTCGGCCAAGCCCTCGACCCGGCCGGTGATCACATCACCCGGCTTGACCGCGCCGACACCCTCCGGCGTGCCGGTGTAGATCAGGTCGCCCGGCTGCAGGTGGTAGAACTGCGACAGGTTGCTGATGATCTCCGGCACGCTCCAGATCATGTCGGCCAGATCGCCGCGCTGCTTTTCCACGCCGTTGACGGCCAGCGTGATCGCGCCGGCGTTCATCGGCCCCAAGTCGCTGGCGCGCACCAGCTCGGTGATGACGGCCGATTGCTCGAAGCCCTTGGCCGTGTCCCAGGGCCGGCCGGCCGCCTTGGCCTCGGCTTGCAGATCGCGCCGCGTCATGTCCAGCCCGGCCGCATAGCCCCAAGCCGCCGCGCGTGCCACTTCGGGCGTGACCTTGAACACCGGCGCGCCGATGGCGATCACCAGTTCCATCTCGTAGTGGTAGTTTTTGGTGCCCGGCGGGTAGGGCACGGTGGCCCCGGTGGGCACCAGCGCGCTGGCCGGCTTGCTGAAGTAGAACGGCGGTTCGCGTTCCGGGTTGCCGCCCATCTCCAGCGCGTGAGCGGCGTAGTTGCGGCCGACGCAAAAAATGCGTGTGACGGCGTAGCGGGCGGTCGTGCCGCGCACGGCCACGCTGGCTTGTTCAGCGGGGGCGAAGATATAGCTGGTCATGGCATCAAGTCCTGCGGTCGAAGTTGCGCAGCATACGACGCTGCGCAGTGCCGGCTCGTTGTGGGATCCACCGATGCTGTCAATGCCGCCCGGAATGGTTTAAGGTCGCGCCCATGCTGATTTGCTTCACAAACACGATTCGACAGCCCGCACTGGCGGCTGGCCTGCTGGCCGCTCTGGTGCTGGGCGGATGCGCCAGCCAAGGGCCGAAGACCTCGGGCTCAGGCGGCCAGCCGGGCAAGGACGGCCCCGAGGCGGTCATTCCGGCCAACTTGATGCAAGTGCCCAATGCCGCTCCGCAGCTGGAGGCGATCCGCAAGGGCGGGCCCAACAAGCCCTACGAGGTGCTGGGCCAGCGCTACGAGCCGATGACTGAGGACAAGCCGCTGGTCGAGACCGGCCTGGCCTCCTGGTACGGCAAAAAATTCCACGGCCGGCCCACCTCCAGCGGCGAGATTTACAACATGTACGCGATGACCGGTGCTCACGCGACGATGCCGATTCCGAGCTTTGCCAAAGTGCGCAACCCGGTCAATGGCCAGCAAGTGATCGTGCGCATCAACGACCGCGGGCCGTTCCACAAGGGCCGGGTCATCGACCTGAGCTATACGGCGGCGCTGAAGCTGGACATCTTGCGCGGCGTCACGCCGGTCGAAGTCGAGCGCATCACCTATGAAGACATCCGCAGTGGCGCTTGGCAGCGTGGCGACAACAACTCTGTTGTTTTTGCCTCCGCTGCGGCGATGGGCGCGCCCCTGCTGACCGGTACGGCTCAAGTTGCAGCGCCCGCTGAGGTCCGAAAATCAGCACTGGCGGACGGCCTGCCGCGCGCTTCAGCGCCAGGCTTCTGGGTCCAGCTCGGCGCGTTTTCCAAGCTCGACGGTGCCGAAGAGATGCGCCGCAAGCTGGTCGGAGAGCTGGACTGGATGGCACCGCTGCTGGCCGTCTTCAAAGACAGCGGCCTGCACCGCTTGCAAGCCGGACCCTACGCCTCCCGCGAGGACGCCCGCCAAGCGGCACAGCGGGTGCGCAGTGTGTTGGCGCTGGCGGCGGTGGTGGTGGAGCGCCAGTAAACCTCGTCAAGCCAACGCGACGCGGTTGCGGCCCAGGTGCTTGGCGCGCTGCATCGCACTTTCGGCTCGCGCCACCAGCAGGTCGCTGGCATAGGGCGGCGCATTCGCCAGACCAATGCTCAAGGTCACATCCAGCCCGGCGGCCAGTTGGCTCCAGGGGTAATGCTCGACCGACTGGCGCAGGCGCTCGCAGACCTCGAAGGCGCGGTCCGGCACGGTGTCGGGCAACACGACCAGAATCTCTTCGCCGCCCCAGCGCAGCAATAAGTCGCTGCTGCGCGTGTTGTCGCGCAGCATTTGCGCCAGCACCTGCAAGACTTGATCGCCCACCGCCTCGCCAAACTCCTCGTTGATCAGCTTGAAGCGGTCCAGGTCGATCAAGGCCAGCGTCAGGGCGGTGGCGTTTTGCGCCGCCGCCCGCACCAAGGCCGGCATGCGGGATTCGAAGCAGCGCCGGTTGCCCAGGCCGGTCAGTGGGTCGAGTTGAGCCGCGTCGCTGTCGCCCGCCACCAGTCCCGCAGCGGGCTGGGCCGAGGCGGCCGCGCCGGCCGCCCCCAAACCTTGCTCAAGCTCCAGGCGGCTGACAAAGAAGCGCGCCTGTGCCATCAATTGCGTGACACCGCGATGGCGCTCCAGTGTCTGAAAGCGCTCCAAGTGCTGCAAGGCGGTGGCGCTGTCACCGAGCAACTTGGCCGCCCGATAGGCTGCGAAGTGCAAGCGCAGGACGAGCAGGGTTTGTGCTTGGCCGGCCGTCTCCAGCAGCACCGCTTCGAGTTCGGCCAGCGCTTCAAGCGGCCGCCCGATCAGCAAGCTCAGCTCGGCCAACAAGCAGCGCGTGCGCCACACCACGGCGGCAAAACCATGTTGTTGGCTCAACTGCAAGGCGGCGCGCAGCAGCCCCGCAGCTGCATCGATTTCGCCGAGCTGCAGCAAGGCCTCGCCGCGATTGGCGTCGCTCAACGCGGTGAAGAACGCGTCGCCCAGCGCTTGCGCATGCGGCCGCACAGCCAGCGCATGTTGTGCCGCACAGCGCAGCGCCTCGGCACCTTCGCGCTGGTGTTCGGCCTGCTCGCTGTGGCACAACAGATTGAAGGTGGCGAGTGCGATCGTGGCTTGGTTGTTGTGCGAAATCATCAGCTCGAAGTCGCTGGCGGCATCGCCCAGCAAGACCGCCGCCTCCCGCATCATCCGCGCGCCCTGCCAAGGGTCGCCCATGCGCTCAAGGCAAGCGCCGGTGGCGTTCAGCGCAATCGCGACCATGCGCGGGTCGCCCAATTCGTGGGCGCGGGCCAGGCTTTCGGTGACATGGGCGAGGGCGGTTTCAAAATCGCCCCGCTCGGCGCAGGCATAGGCCGTCCAGCGCAGCAGTTCGCAGAGCAAGGCGCTGCTGCCCTGGTCGCGCAACAGCGGCAGCAATTGCTGGCTGCCTGCCAGCATGGCGGGCGCATCGCCACGCCGGAACTGAAAGAAGGCGCGCAGACTGCCTGCCTCCAGCTGCTCAGCCAAAAAGCCCTGCTGCCGGGCCGCATCCCAGGCTTTGGAAGCCAAGCTCAGGCCCAGATCAAGATTGCCTTGGCGCTGCGCTACGGCCTGCGCCAGCCAAGCGGCGATCTGCTCACCGTCGGGCTGGCCTTGAAGGGTTTCTTGCATCTGCGCCTCGTGGTTGCTGGGCGCAAGAGTAGCCGATTCGAAGGGCGGCTGAAAACCGCCTGACCGGGGGGTTACGACGCTGGGAGTCTGCGCGGCAGAAGGCGGCGATAGCGAAAGGTGGCCCCAGCGAGGACAGTTTTT
>CANFYD010000219.1 GCA_947450745.1 Burkholderiales bacterium | reverse complement strand
CGCAGCAAACGCTACGTTTAGTCTTGGGGACAGACCTTGTCGTACCCGACAAGCTCTGTCCTCAACTGATCGAGCGGGTTGGGGACAGATTCAGCAGAGCTTGTGGGATGGACCTTGTTGTACCCAACAAGCTCCGTCCCCAACTGATTGAGCGGGTTGGGGACAGATTCAGCAGAGCTTGTGGGATGGACCTTGTTGTACCCAACGAGCTCCGTCCCCAGCTGATTGAGCGGGTCCGACAAGCTCCGTCCCCAACTGATCGAGCGGCTTGGGTTCAGCGACTCAAGCGCTGGCCACCAGCTCCGGCCACAGCAATTCCGCCACGCCGTAAACCCGACCCAGCTCTTGCAATTTGGGCGGCAGTTGGTGGAGGCGCAATTGCACCGCTTCGTCGGCACACAGCCGTGCCGCGCTGAGCAGCAGAGTCAGCACGGCGGAATCGAACTGCTGCAACTCGCCGGCACCGATGTGAACCTCGGTGCCCGCCGCATTTTTGACCTGCGCCGCTTCGGCACGCAAGCTGGCGCGCAGGCTGATCCACAGGGCCGGCACCTCATTCATGCGGACGGTGGCGGGCAGTTGCAACATGGTCGCAGGCATTCAGGACTTGACGACGTTGGATTGACCGGCGGCGGCCTTCAGGTTGCGATCAGCCAGTGCCTTGATCAGGCCGTCGATGCCGTTGGCACCGATTTCCTGCGCGAAGCTGTTGCGGTATTGATCCGCCAACCAGATACCGAGCACATTGACGTCGTAAATCTTCCAGACGCCTGAGCTCTTCTCGAGCCGGTAATCGAGCTGAACCGGATCGCCCCGGCCGCGGATTTCGGTGCGCACCACCACCTCGGTGTCTTCGGCACGGGCGCGCAAGGGGCGCAGCGCAATCGACTGGTCCTTCACCTGCGTCAGCGCGCCAGCGTAGGTGCGCACCAGCAAGGTCTTGAACTCGTCCTGCAAGCGCTGCTGCTGTTCCGGCGTGGCCTGACGCCAAAAACGCCCGACCGCCGAGGAGGTCATGCGCTGGAAGTTCACATGCGGCATCACCTTGGTGTCGACCAGGGTGATGATTTTTTGCAGGTCGCCGCCCTGGATGGCGGAGTCGGACTTCACCGCTTCCAGCGTTTCCAGCGACAGTTGCCGGATCAACAGATCAGGCGCGCTGGCATCGGCAGCAAAGCTGGGCAAGGCCGCAGACACCATCAACACCGCCGCAGTCAAACCGCGCAGCACCATTCGTTTACTTGTCATCATTGAGTTCTTTCAAAAAACAGAGGGCCGGAGACTCAACGCCGGAGCGATAAAACGGGCTGACTCAGGGTTTGGCAGGGGCCGAACTGGCGGCGGCGGGTTCCAGCGTCAGCACTTCATATTCGTCGTCATTGCCGAAACTGCCGCGCCGCTGGAGGTAGGCGTCCCGGTAAAACGTGTACTTGTCCAGCGCAATGCCTTCCAGCATCTCGCTGGCGCGCAAGAAGTTGGCGCGGGCGTTGATGGTCTGGAGGCTGTAGATGGCCACTTTGTTGACGCCGCCATCAAAAACCAAGGCTGGCGACGCCAGCCAATCCACCGGCATGGCCAAGCTGTCACGCACCGAGGACGGCCCGAACAAGGGCCAGACGATGTAGGCGCCGGTGCCGGTGCCCCAGCGGCCAAAGGTCTTGCCCATGTCTTCACTCTTGCGTTCCAGCCCGACTTCGGTGCCGATGTCGATCAAGCCAGCAAAACCCAGCGTCGAGTTGACGGCGAAGCGCATCGATTGTTCCAGGCTGGCTTTGAGCCGGCCCTGCAGCGCCAAATTGACCGCCGACCACCCGTCGGCGATGTTGCCGAAGAAGTTGTCGACCGAATGCCGCACCGGGCTGGGCACGATGTCGCTGTAGACGGTCGCTACCGGCTTGAGCACCTTGACATCCAACGCGTCGTTGAAAGCAAACACCTTGCGGTTCCAGGACTCCCAGGGGTCCAGCCGCTGGCCTTGCGCACCCGGAGGGCGCAGGCCGGCGCAACCGGTCAACAACAGGATCAAACCCAGCAACAGGGCGGTAGCGCCGGCGCTACGGCCTGCCGGCGCGCTCATGGCTTGGCCTCGGCGGCGCTGCCCGAATCGGCAGCTTTGTTGAACAGGAACTGCCCGATCAGGTTTTCCAGCACCACAGCGGACTGGGTCCGGCTGATGTTGTCACCGACCGCCAGATTCTTCTCGTCTGCCCCCGGCTCCAGGCCGATGTATTGCTCGCCGAGCAGGCCCGAGGTCAGGATCTTGGCCGAACTGTCCTTCGGGAACAGCGCGGTTTTTTGCAGATTCATCGTGACCTTGGCTTGAAAGGTGCGTTCATCGAAGCTGATCGCTTCGACACGGCCGATCACGACGCCCGCGCTCTTGACCGCCGCGCGGGCCTTCAAACCACCGATGTTGTCGAATTTGGCGCTGACCTGATAAGTCTCGTCAAAGTTCAGGCTCAGCAGATTGCCGGCCTTCAACGCCAGAAACAACAGCGCTGCAGCGCCCAACAGGACAAAAAATCCAACCGCTGCGTCATGCCTTGAGGCTTGTTGCATGCTCACTCCCCCAAAAAAACAAAATTCCAAAAACCGAGCTGCTGCGGGCCATGGCATCAGTCGAACCCGACTGCCACAGCCTTGTGCCGATCCTGCTTAAATTGAAAACATCATGGCCGTCAGCACAAAGTCGAGTGCCAGTACCGCCAAGGACGAAACGACGACGGTGCGCGTGGTCGCCTGCGCCACGCCCTCGGGCGTCGGCTTGCAGGTGTAACCCTGCAGCAGCGCCACGAAAGTGACGGTGACACCGAACACCACACTCTTGATGACACCGTTGCCGACATCGGCCCACACATCGACGCCGCCCTGCATCTGCGACCAGAACGCACCTGCGTCGATGCCGATCAACACCACCGCCACCAGCCAGCCGCCCAGGATGCCGATGGCCGAAAACAGCGCGGCCAGCAAGGGCATGGCGATCATGCCGCCCCAGAACCGTGGTGCCAGCACGCGCGTCAGCGGGTCGACGGCCATCATTTCCATCGCCGTCAATTGCTCGCCGGCTTTCATCAAGCCGATCTCGGCCGTCAGCGAAGTGCCGGCGCGACCCGCGAACAACAGTGCGCAGACCACCGGCCCCAGTTCGCGCACCAGGCTCAGCGCCACCAGCAGGCCCACCGCATCCGCCGAGCCGTAGCGCTGCAAGGTGTAGTAGCCCTGCAATGCCAGCACAAAGCCGACGAACAGGCCAGACACACTGATCAGCAACAGCGAATGATTGCCGAGGAAAAACACCTGATCGCGCACCAGGCCGAAGCGCAGCAAGCTCTGCGGCGCACGCGCCATCAGTTGCAGGAACAAACGGGTGGCGGCACCGATCTCGGCCAATTCGAGCCGTAACTTGCGCCCCACCAAGCTAAGAAAATTGATCATGCGGGCAGCCCGAAATCCTGTCGCACCGGCACGGCCGGTTGGTGAAAGCGCACCGGCCCTTCCGGTTGCGCGCCGACGAACTGCCGCACCAGCGGATCTTCGCTACGGCGCAATTCGTCCGGCGTGCCTTGGGCCACGACGCGGCCATTGGCGATCATGGCCACCTCATCGGCAATACCGAAGGTCTCGTGCAAGTCATGTGAGACCACGATGCTGGTCAGGCCCAGCGCATCGTTGAGGTCACGGATCAAGCGGGCGGCAATGCCCAGCGAGATCGGGTCCAGCCCGGCGAACGGCTCGTCGTACAGCACCAGATCGGGCTCCAGCGCAATCGCTCGCGCCAACGCCACACGCCGCGCCATACCGCCGGACACCTCGGACGGCATCAGGTCGCGGGCACCGCGCAGGCCGACCGCATTGAGCTTCATCAGCACCAGATCGCGGATCATCGCTTCAGGCAATTTCGTGTGTTCGCGCAAGGGGAAGGCAACGTTCTCGAACACCGACAGGTCGGTGAACAGCGCACCGAACTGGAACAGCATGCCCATGCGCCGCCGCACGGCGTAGAGCTGATCCAGGTTGAGGCCGGCCAGATCTTGCCCGTCGAACAGCACCTGCCCGCTGAGCGGCCGGATCTGCCGCCCGAGCAAGCGCAGCACGGTGGTTTTGCCGCCGCCCGAGGTGCCGATCAGCGCCAGCACCTTGCCGCGCGGCACGCGCAAATTGACGCTCTCCAGAATGATGCGATCACCGTAACCGCAACTGACGTCGCGCAGCTCGACTAAAGCCGTTGCCGGAGCTGCCGATACTGGAACGACCGAAGTTACCGAATTTGGAGGGCCCATGTAGCTCGCAAGAGAGGACCGGAGGCCCGCTAGACAAAGGTTTGCATCATAGGGGAAAGTACGAGTAGGCGATGGCTGCCCCCTACCGGTGAGCTGTGTCGGTTGTGTAAAGCCAGGTGGCCTCAAGTGCGGCCGGCCGGGCCCACAAAGGCACTCACGGCCAAGTCAGAGCGCCGCCCCTCGCCCTGCCGGCGTGCGGTATTTCACACATCACACCGCCAAGGCGACCAGCGTTTGACAGCCGCCGACGAGCGGCAAGCGGCGCTGCAAGCCCTGATTCCACAATAGTTGACCGACGGAGAACCCTTGATGCACGCCTTGTCACATGCCCTGCCCCGATCTGCTGCCCGCCTTGCCGTTCGCCTTGCAAGCCGCCCAGCAACGCGCCTTGCCAACGCCCAAGTCAGCCCACGCTCGGGCGGCTTCACGCTGGTCGAGCTGATGGTGGTGGTGGCCATCATCGGCATCCTCTCGGCTGTCGCCCTGCCGGCCTATACCGACTATGTGGTGCGCGGCAAGATCCCCGACGCCACCTCCCGTCTGGCCACCTTGCAAGTCCAGATGGAGCAATATTTTCATGACAACCGCAGCTATGTCGGCGCGCCCGGTTGCAGCAACGACAGCGCCAGCAGCAGGTACTTCGACTATTCCTGCTCCTCGTCGAGCGCCTCGGCCTACGCCTTGCAAGCGGTCGGCAAGGACACGATGAGCGGCTTCACTTACACGGTCAACCAGGCCGGAACCAAGGCCACATCGGCCGTCCCGACCGGCTGGGCGACCTCCGCCAACTGCTGGATCAGCAAAAAGGGCGGCGTATGTTGATGCCGCCCCGCAAGCGCCGAAGGCCAAGCTTGGGCCTGAGCCTGATCGAGGCCCTGGTCACCCTGAGCATCGCCGGGGTGCTGATGGCCCTGGCCGCGCCGAATTTTTCGAACTGGCTGCAAAACAGCCGCATCCGGGTCAGCACCGAAGCGCTGGTGGCGGGCCTGCAATATGCAAAGTCCGAGGCCACCACCCGCAACAGCCTGGTGCGCTTTCAGCTCACCACCACGCTGGGCAGCGACTGCGTCATCAGCACCAGCGGCAGCCATTGGGTGGTGGATACGGTCGACACCACCTCCGCCAATGACTCCGTCGAAGGGCGCTGCCAAACCGCCCCGTCCGACACTGTCCAGCCCGGCATCCTGCAAGTGCGCAACGCCAGTGAAGGCTCCGGCACGACACGCGTGTTGGCCAGCGCCAGCGCCATGACCTTCAACGGCCTGGGCCGCTTGACGCCGACGCCGAACGCCGCCATCAGCATCGATGTCAGCAACCCGACCGCAGGCGACTGCGCCAGCGACGGTGGCGAACTGACTTGCCTGCGGGTGCAGGTCTCGCCGGCCGGCCAAGTGCGCATGTGCAACCCACGCTTCCCTGCGGGCGACCCGCAGGCCTGCTGAGGAGGAGAACGCCATGTCTTGCCATTCTCGAAGGGACAAGCTCAACGGCGGCTTCATGCTGCTGGAGGTGCTGATCGCCGTGCTGATTTTTGCCCTCGGCGTGCTGGGCCTGGTCGGCTTGCAAGCGAACGCCGTCAAGCAGTCGGGCCAGGCCAAATATCGCGCCGACGCGACGCTGCTGGCGAACGAGCTGATCGGGCAGATGTGGGTCTCCGACCGCAGCTTTGCCGCCCTCAGCGCGGCCTTCGGCAGCGCAGCGGGCGGGCCTCGCTTCACCGCCTGGCAAACCCGCGTGGCCGCCAGCTTGCCCGGCGTGGCCGAGCACCCGCCGGTGGTCACTGTCGCCCAAATCAACCCCTTGCCCGCGCTGATTGGTGCGGCCAGTGCCGCCGCCGTCGGGCTGACCGCCAGCAACCGGGTGACCGTCACCTTGCAATGGAAACTGCCCGGTGACCCGGTTGGGGACCCGCCGCGCAACTTGGTCGTCGTGACCGAAATCAAATAGGAGAGCCGGGTGCGCGCCATCAATTCAAGCTCACGCTGCGCTTCATCACGCGGTCGCCGCCCGCACGGGTTCAGCCTGATCGAGCTGCTGGTCGGCATCGTGCTGGCGATGGCGGCGGTGATTGTCGTGATGCAGGTATTCCGGCTCTCAGAAGGGTCGCGCCGCACCACCACCGGCGGCGACGACGCGCAAACAACGGGCTCGATCGCCTTGACTCTGTTGCAACGCGATCTGCGCCAAGCCGGTCAAGGCCTGTCCAACATCAATCTGATGGGCTGCAACCTGGCGCTGACGGCCGGCTGGACGGTCAACGCGCTGGCCCCGCTGACCATCAACCATGCCAGTATTCCGGCCGGTGACGCCGGCACGGACACCTTGCTGGTGGTCTACGGT